>NZ_LS483426.1:1800000-2006553 GCF_900475905.1 Kingella kingae | reverse complement strand
GATAAAAGTCCTTTTGTAGAAAAAGCAGCCTGCACTTTTTATCGCAAGCTATTAGCATAGTGGATTAAACTCAAACTAGGACAAGGCGACAACGACCGCCGTGTACACCTAGTACATAAGGGAGTTGGCAACGCGGTAATAGTTTGAATTTAATTCACTATAAAATCAAAGAATGTGATTGTATGCCAAAACAGGGCAAAGTGATATACTCTCGCGCTTTCAAATAGCAGCCATTCTCAAACACACATGCAGGCTGAGACCTTTGCAAAACCCCAGATTTGAGTGCAGTTCAAAGTGATAGCATCGCAGAACGCGCAGATAATATTGAAATATTTTCAAGCGTTCGAGAAGCGCATCACGAAGAAATGCGCAAAAGATGGGGTTTTGCAAAGGTCTCAGGCTGCAATCAACATATACACAAGGAAATAAATCGCATGAGTGCCATTGCAGACGTGCAAAGTAGTAAAGATTTACGCAACATTCCCATCAACCAAGTTGGCATTAAAGACTTGCGTTTTCCGATTCGCGTGCAAAGCGCACAGGGCGAACAGCACACGGTGGCGCGTTTGACGATGACGGTGTTTTTGCCTGCCGACCAAAAAGGCACGCATATGTCGCGTTTTGTGGCGTTGATGGAAGAGCAACAGTTGGCATTCAACGCGCACAATCTGCGTGATTTGACCGCGCAAATGGTGGCAAAACTGGATTCACATTCGGGCAAAATTAGCGCGACTTTTCCGTTTTTCCGCACCAAAACCGCGCCTGTGTCGGGCATTCAATCGTTGTTGGATTACGATGTAACGCTGTCGTGTGAAATCGTGCAGGGTAAAGCGCAAAGCAGCCTGCGCGTGTTAGTGCCTGTTACCAGTTTGTGTCCGTGTTCCAAAGAAATTTCGCAATATGGTGCACACAATCAACGCTCGCACGTTACCGTGTCGCTGAACACCAACGCGCCTGTGGAAGTGGAAGAAGTGTTGGATTGGGTGGAGCAACAAGCGTCTTGCCAACTGTATGGCTTGCTCAAACGCCCAGACGAGAAATTTGTTACCGAACGTGCGTATGAAAACCCGAAATTTGTGGAAGACATGGTGCGCGATGTGGCGACGATTTTGCAGCAAGATTCGCGCATTGATAGCTTTGTGCTGGAAAGCGAAAATTTTGAGTCTATTCACAATCATTCGGCATATGCGGTAATTGAGTGGGCGCGGTAAAGCAAGTCAGCGAAGAAATACCGCGTACATCGGTTGCGGTGCAGCCCATTTTGCGCCGTGTGATTGAAGATTTATTGCCGCTTGCCGATGCCAAAAACCACGACATTGGCGTGATTTCCAGCGAAAATCCCAGCATTTTGGCAAACGAATTGGATATTTACACGCTGATTAAAACCCTTGTCGACAACGCCATTCGCTACACGCCAAACGGTAGTCAAATTGACCTGTCAGCGCAAATCCAAAACAATAAGCTGTTGATTTGTATTGAAGACAATGGCAACGGCATTCCACAATCCGAACGCGAACGTGTGCTGAATCCGTTTTATCGCATTTTGGGCAGCGGCGAAACGGGAACAGGTTTGGGGCTGTCCATTGCCGACACGATTGCTAAACGCTATGGCGGCAACATCACGCTCAAAAGCAGCCTGCACTTTGAAACAGGCTTGCGTGTGGAAGTTTGGTTGTCTTTTGATTGAATCAATAAAATAGAAAAGCAGCCTGCACTTTGAATCAATCAAAAAGTGCAGGCTGCTTTTTAAATCAAGCGATTACAACAAATCTTTCACGCCATCTTTTTCGCCTTCCAATTCGGCAAGCGTTTTGTTGATACATTCTTGGCTGAATGCGTCCATTTCCAAGCCTTGCACGATTTGGTATTCGCCGTTTTCGCAAGTAACAGGGAAGCCGAACATGGTTTCCGCTGGAATGCCATACGAACCGTCAGATGGCACACCCATCGTTACCCATTTACCGTTTGTACCCAGCACCCAATCGCGAATGTGGTCAATCGCCGCGTTGGCTGCCGATGCCGCAGACGACAAACCACGCGCTTCAATAATCGCCGCGCCACGTTTGCCCACCGTTGGCAAGAACACGTTGGCATTCCATTCTTGGTCGTTAATCATCTCTTTGACGCTTTGGCCGCCAATGGTCGCAAAGCGGTAGTCGGCATACATGGTCGGTGAGTGGTTGCCCCAAACACACAATTTCTCAATATCGCGCACCGCTTTGCCTGTTTTTTCGGTAATTTGGCTGACAGCGCGGTTATGGTCAAGACGCAACATTGCCGTAAAGTTTTTCGCTGGCAAATCAGGCGCAGATTTCATCGCAATATACGCATTGGTATTGGCTGGGTTGCCCACCACCAACACTTTCACATTACGGCTTGCCACTTTGTTCAACGCCGCACCTTGCACGGTAAAGATTTGCGCGTTGGCTTGCAACAAATCGGCACGTTCCATGCCAGGCCCGCGTGGACGCGCACCCACCAAAATCGCGATGTCGGCATCTTTAAACGCCACTTCTGGGTCGTCCGATGCAATCATGCCGTCCAACAATGGGAAGGCGCAATCTTGCAATTCCATCATCACGCCCTGAACGGCTTTTTGCGCTTGTGGCAAGTCCAACAGTTGCAAAATCACGGGCTGGTCTTTGCCCAACATTTCACCAGAAGCAATGCGGAACAACAATGCGTAACCAATTTGACCTGCTGCGCCTGTTACGGCAACACGAACGGGTTGTTTCATAGACCTATCTCCATAATAATATTGATAAAAAAGTGCAGGCTGCTTTTGCCTGTAATCGTGTGTTTACGCCAAGTTTTGTAAACAATCTGTAAACAGATACATCATAGCAGCCTGCATCATCAAATACAAGCAGCCTGCACTTTGTTTTGTTATCTAATGATTTTAGTTCATGGCGTTGCGCCGCCATACCCACGCTAGATAGCAGCGAACCCGAACAATTAGTGGTCTAACTCATCGCTAATCTTTTGCAGCAATGTTAAGCGTTCGGCGCGGATTTCGCCTTGTTCTGCGGCTTGTTTGAACGCGCAATTTGGCTCGGCGCGGTGGGTGCAGTTGTGAAAACGACATTGCCCAATCAAATGGCACAAATCGGGAAAATAGTGCGGCAAATCGGCAAGCTGTAAATGGTGTAAGCCAAATTCTTGCAAACCTGGGCTGTCTATTAACTTGGTTTGTTCGTCCAAATCATACAGTTGCGCGTGGGTGGTGGTGTGTTTGCCCGAATCCAGTGCGGCTGAAATGTCGTTGGTTCGTGCCAGTTGTTCGCCCAGCAGCGCGTTGGTTAGCGTGGATTTGCCCATGCCGCTTTGTCCGAGCAAGATGTTGGTGTGTCCGTGCAACACGTTGTGCAGGCTGCTTGCGCTGGATTCGTGTAGCGCAGACAACTCAATCACTTCATAACCTAATGTTTTATAAAATGAAAGTTTTTCGCGCCAAATAGCCGTTTCGGGCAAATCGCTTTTGTTTAGTACGATAATGGCGTGAATGTGCGCTGCTTCGGCGGCGATGAGTGCGCGTTGCAACAAGGCTTCGCTGGGGCTGGGGACGGCTGCCAACACAATCAAAAGTTGCGATACGTTGGCGGCAATGAGCTTGGATTTCCACGCGTCTTGGCGATAGAGCAGGCTTTGGCGTTCCTGCACGGCTTCAATCACGGCTTGTTCTTGGTTGATGATTTGAATGCGAACCCAGTCGCCGCACGCATAATCGGTGCGTTTGCTGCGCGTGCTGGCTTCGTAGGTTTGGGATTGGTCGGTGCGGACGATGTAGCGGCGACCGTAGCTGGCGATAATTTGGGCGGTTGTGGAAGACATGGTTTTTTGTGGGATAGAAATAATTTTAGCCAAATAATTCTGAATGTGTACCCAAACGGATTAACTGTAATTCTTGCTCGTCTGTTTTATATAGTGGATTAAATTTAGATTAAGACAAGGCGACAACGACCGCCGTGTACAGCTAGTACATAAGGGAGTTGGTAACGCGGTACTAATCTAAATTTAATTCACTATACAACTCCATTACATTAAAATTACGTTTTCATTATAATTGATATAAAAATGTGCAGGCTGCTTTTTGTAGACAAAATGGCAAAGCAGCCTGCACTTTATTTTATTGGTTGATTAAAATGCAACAGCACCTTCAATCAACTAAAACAAATCAAATACTTTAATGAACACCATAATCATACCATAAGCCAGTGGAACGCCCACCAACAACCAACGCCACCACACGGCAAGCGCAATGCTGAATACCCAGCCAACTGTGGTCAATTTCCAGTCATCGGGCGCGGATTGTGTGATACCGATGAGTTTGGTTAAAGGTGCGTTGAACACGGAATAGGCGTAAATTTGCCCAATAGACAAATGTACTGCCAACGCGGCAGGCGGTACGAGCCAGCGATTGTAGTCGTGCGGGGCGATGGAATGAGAGCAGTCTAGAAATGACATGAGTAATCCTTATCCAACAAAAAGTGCAGGTTGCCTAATGTTTGCTACAACACTAGGCAGCCTGCACTCTACACATTGCTGCTATTTAAGTTTTATGCGCCATAAACAGGGTTTTTGTCGCACAAAACTTTGGCTTTTTCTGCCACTTGTTTCAACACGGCTTCATCGTTTGGATTTTCCAACACATCTGCTACCAAATTCGCCAATTCACGCGCATCGGCTTCCGTAAAACCGCGAGTAGTAATCGCTGCTGCGCCAACACGAATGCCTGATGTTACAAACGGTTTTTCAGGGTCATTTGGAATCGCGTTTTTGTTAATCGTGATATGTGCTTTGCCCAACGCTTCTTCGGCTGCTTTACCCGTGATGTTTTTAGGACGCAAATCCACCAAGAAAACGTGGCTTTCAGTACGACCAGAAATAATACGCAAACCGCGTTTTACCAATTCTTCCGCCATGGCTGCTGCGTTGATTTTGACTTGTTTTGCGTATTGTTTGAATTCAGGTTCTAATGCTTCTTTGAACGCAACGGCTTTTGCAGCGATAACGTGCATCAACGGGCCACCTTGCAAACTTGGGAAAATGGTAGAGTTCAATGCTTTTTCATGCGTATTATCACGACATAAAATCACGCCACCGCGAGGGCCGCGCAAGGTTTTGTGTGTGGTTGTGGTAACAAAATCCGCAAATGGAACGGGGTTCGGATATTCGCCACCTGCCACCAAACCAGCGTAGTGCGCCATATCTACAAACAGATACGCGCCTACTTTGTCCGCGATTTCGCGGAAACGCGCCCAATCAATTTCCAAAGCGTAAGCTGACGCGCCAGCCACAATCATTTTGGGTTTGTGTTCTAACGCCAAACGCTCTACTTCCGCGTAATCCAACACTTCGTTTTCGTCCAAGCCGTAGGTAATCGCGTTATACAATTTACCTGAAATGTTCACGCTCGCGCCGTGGGTTAAGTGTCCACCGTGTGCCAAGCTCATACCCAAAATGGTGTCGCCTGGTTTCAATACAGATGCGTAAACCGCTTGGTTGGCTTGCGAACCTGAATGCGGTTGTACGTTTACATATTCTGCGTCAAACAATTTTTTTGCGCGGTCAATCGCCAGTTGTTCTGCCACATCAACGTGTTCGCAACCGCCGTAATAGCGTTTGTTTGGATAACCTTCGGCATATTTGTTGGTTAATTGGCTGCCTTGTGCTTCCATAACGGCACAGCTAACGTAGTTTTCAGACGCAATCAATTCGATGTGGTCTTGTTGGCGTGTTACTTCGGCGGCAATAGCGGCTGCCAATTCTGGGTCGTATTGTGCAATGGTTACGCTTTTTGAGTACATAACAGTTTGTCCTTGTGGTTGATGTGGGTTAAAAAGGAAGTGGGATTGTAAAAGATTTTGCAGGCTGCTTGCATGAAATTTATCGGTTTTGTTTGTGTGTTCTATTCATTGATACCTGCTGCGGCGTGTTCAAGCAGCCTGCACTTTTTGTCCGAGTCTTTGATTTGTGGATATAGTGAATTAAATTTAGATTAGTACAGCGTTGCCAACTCCCTTATGTACTAGATGTACACGGCGGTCGTTGTCGCCTTGTCCTAATCTAAATTTAATCCACTATATTTTATCTGCCGATGCCGTGTAATCACTTGAAATTGCCCACACAAACGTGCGGCAAGCTGTTCGGTTAAATACACCGAACGATGTTGTCCGCCTGTGCAGCCAATGGCAATGGTAACGTAGCTGCGGCTTTCGTCTTGCATTTTGGGCAGCCATTTTTGCATGAATTGGCTGATGTCATTGAGCATTTCTTGCGCTAAATCTTGTTGATTTAAATACTGAATAATCGGCTCTTGTGTGCCGTTGTAGGGGCGCAAGTCGGGCAAATAATAGGGGTTGGGCAGGCTGCGAACATCAAACACAAAATCGGCAGCAGGGGCAGCGCCGTATTTGAAGCCAAACGATTCTATGCTGATGAGCAAGCTGCTGTGGTCGGCATCGAGCCATTGGGAAACGCGCTGGCGCAGTTGTTGTGCGGTTAGGTGCGTGGTGTCCAAACAGTATGCCAAGTTACGCAAAGGCAGTAGCCATTCGCGTTCATGGTTTAGGCTATCGTGCAGGCTGCCTGCACTTTCTTGCGCGAGTGGGTGGCTGCGGCGTGTTTCGGAAAAACGGCGCAATAACACGGCTTGGTCGGCTTCCAAAAACAGAATTTGAACGCTGTGTCCTTGTTGGCGCAGGCTGGCGATGAGTTCATTTGCCATGCTGGTGTTGGGGCGCGAGCGTATGTCTAGGCTAATGCCGAGTTTTTCGGTGTGCAGGCTGCTTTGCCAGCTGGTGGCGTGGTGGCGCACCAGTTCGGGTATCAATGCGAGCGGTAAGTTGTCCACACAATAAAAGCCGTGGTCTTCCAGCAAATTGAGTGCGACCGATTTGCCTGAACCTGATAAGCCACTAATCAATACTATCTTCATCGTTTAACTCGCTGTCGGGTTTGTTCATCATTGCCTGATGGCGTTCCAAAAATTCTTTGGTGCTGTCTTTGCCGCGCAGTTGCAAAATATAGTTGCGAACCGCCGCTTCTACCAACACCGCCAAGTTGCGACCTGCGGCAACAGGCAACACAACCGAACGGATTTTCACGTTCAAAATGGTTTCGGTTTCGGTGCGAATCGATAAGCGGTCGAGTGTTTTCATGTAATCGTCATCGGCAGGCACAAGCTGGATAATCAATTTAAGCTGCTTTTTGGGGCGGATACTGGTTTCGCCAAAAATGTGGCGAATGTTCAATACGCCTAAACCGCGTACTTCCAAAAAATCGCGCAACATGGTTGGGCAGCGACCTTCTAATACTTCGGGTGCGGTGCGATGCAGTTCTACCGCGTCATCAGCAACCAAGCTGTGTCCGCGTGAAATCAGTTCCAACGCCAATTCACTTTTGCCCAAACCTGACGCGCCAGTGAGCAATACGCCCACTTCAAACACATCTAAAAACACACCGTGTTTGACGGTGGACACAGCCAACACACGTTGTAAATAAATCCGCAAAACGTCCATTAGATACGGGCTTTCCAGTGCGGACGTGAGCAGCGGTACATTGTGCGTGTGGCAATAATCGCGCAGACTTTGCGGCACGGGCAAATCGTTGGCAACAATCACCAACGCCATCGGGAAATTGAACAATTCGTCCAAGCTTGTTGGATTGTCGGACTGTTCCAGTTTTTGCAAATAGGCAACTTCGGCAACGCCCAGTACTTGCACTTGGTTGTGGTGGATAAAGTTTAAATGCCCAACCAAAGCTAGGGCAGGGCGGTCGGCTTCTACGCTAATGCGGTTGTCGCCGCCTGCTGTGCCTGCTGTCCACGCCATTTGTAGCTTTTGTTGGTTGTCTTGATAGAGTTTGCGAACGGAAATGCTGGGCATGGAGTTTCCTTGTAAACAAATAGTGCAGGCTGCTTTTTGTGTATTCAAAAGCAGCCTGCACGGTGTTTAATTGAGTAATTGTTGGATTTGTTCGGCTGTTTGGCTTTGCAACAAAGCATCGCGCACGGCTTTGTCGTTGAACTTGCCAGCCAAGTGCGACAAGATTTCCAAATGCTCGCTGGTTGCCGCTTCTGGCACGAGCAACACACACACCAACGACACAGGTTTGCCATCGGGTGCGTCAAAATCCACTGCTTCTTGCAGGCGAATAAACGCACCGCAAGCAGCCTGTACACTAGCATGACGACCATGCGGAATCGCTACGCCATGCCCTAAACCAGTTGAACCCAAACGCTCACGCGCAATCAGGCAGTCAAAAATTTCGTTTTGTGGCAAGCCAGCTTGTTCGTGCAGCAGTTGCGCTACTTGTTCAAACAAGCGTTTTTTGCTGCTGGCTTGCTGGTCTAACACAATATGAGAAATCGGAATAATATCGCCAATGGCTTTCATGTTGTTTACTACTTTGTTTTTGGAGAGACGGTGCGAATTTTAACGCTTGCTAACATGATGCACAAACGATTTAACAAAAAATATTGGTAACTGCTTGTTAATAATCGTAGATAAAAGCAGCCTGTATTTTATCTATCCACCATTTACCCCGTATTCCGCAACCCTTGCGCCACGCCGTTAATTGTTTGATGCACCATTTGCAAAACGTGTTGATTGTTTGGGTCTTGGCGCAATTTTTTCAGCAACGCCACTTGCAAGCCGCCCAGCGCGTTTAAATACGGAATCCGCAATGCCAAACTTCGTGCCAAGGCGCGGTTGTCTAGCAGCAATTCTTCCACTTGCAAAATGTCCAACAAGGCTTGGCGGCTGCGTTGGTATTCGTCTTTAATTGTGGCGAAAATGGCTGCGCCGTCCGCGCTGTTTTCGCTCAACGCGGCATAGTGTTCGGCAAGCGTCAAATCGGTTTTTGCCATCACTTGTTCCATATTGGACAGCATGGTGCGGAAAAACGGATTGTTCTGCGCGTGGTCTTGCAATTTGTGCAGGCTGCTTGGGTCGCTTTCGCACAATTTGGCGACTGCTGTGCCAAAACCATACCAAGCAGGCAACATCAAGCGGTTTTGCGTCCACGAAAACACCCACGGAATCGCGCGTAAATCTTGGATTCGCGCCAAGGTTTTGCGACTGGCTGGGCGGCTGCCCAAGTTCAAGCTGGCGATTTGCTCAATCGGGCTGGTTTGCAAGAAATAGTCAATAAAACCGTTGCGCGTAATCAACGCACGATAATGCGCGAACGATTGCTCCGACAGCGCGTTCATCAACGCAATATCGGGGTCTTGTATGGCGGGCAACAAAGTCGCTTCCAAGGTTGCCGCTACCAGCGTTTCCAGATTACGCGCCGCGTTGCTTGGGTCGCCATATTTTGATGTGATGACTTCGCCCTGCTCGGTAATGCGGATTTGCCCTGCCACGCTGCCAGCAGGTTGCGCCAAAATCGCTTGATAAGACGGGCCACCGCCACGCCCCACGCTGCCACCGCGTCCGTGGAACAAACGAATCCGCACATCGTGTTTTTGGAATAACTGCACCAAGCCAATTTCCGCTTGATACAAACCCCAAGTGCTGCTGATGTAGCCGCCGTCTTTGTTGCTATCGGAATAGCCCAACATAATTTCTTGCACATTGTCGCGGCTGCTCACCAAAGTGCGATACCAATCCAGCACAAACAGCGTTTCCATGACTGGACAAGCGTTGGCAAGCGCGTCAATCGTTTCAAACAACGGCACGATGTTGATACGCGACACAGGCTTGCCGTTTTCAATCTTCAATAAACCCGTTTCTTTTAAAATCAACGCCAAAGCCAGCAAATCGCTCGGTTTTTCGCAGTTGGAAATAATGCTTTGCGAAATCGCGTCTTCGCCAAAATCGTGTTTGATTTGATGTGTAGCGCGGAAAATATCCAGCTCGTAACACGCCGCCGCGCTGTATGCCACAAATGGGTTTAACAGTGGACGTGGGCTGCTCAATTCGCGCAACAACACTGCTTGTTTGTCGGATTCAGACAAGCTGGCGTAGTCTTCCAAACCTGCGTGTTGGAACAATTCTGCCACCACGTTTTCGTGTTTTTCGGCGTGTTGGCGCAAATCCAGCGGCATTAAGTGAAAACCACACACCGACACAGTGCGAATAATATCTGCCAAACGTCCGCTTGCCAGCACGCCGCTGCCGTTTTGTTGCAGGCTGCTTTGCAAGGTTTTTAAATCGCGCAAAAACTCGTCCACATTGGCATACGGTTCGCCCAAACCAAATTTGCAGCCCAGTTTTAGTCCCAGCGCATTTGCCTTGCCTGCCATGCGCGACAAAATCAAGCCAATGGCACGGCGATACGGCTCTTCTTGTCGGGAGACTTCGGTGTCGGGCGATTTTGCCGACAGCAACAACACGCCATCGCTGATTTGCGTGCGGCGAATAGACAGCGGCAATTCCTGATACAAGGCTTCCAGCTCGCGGCGATAGTGATGAAACGCGGCATCGGCATGACGCACAAACGCATCACGCAAAGTCTGCGCGGTAACAAACGGATTGCCATCGCGGTCGCCACCAATCCAGCCGCCAATTTGCAATAAATTGGGCACAGAAATATTGGGAAAAGCAGCCTGCAACTGTTTTTCCATGCGACGATAAAACTTGGGCAAGGCTTGGAAAAAGCTCATTGGGAAGATGTTTACGCCGTTGTTGATTTCGCTGTTTACGCTCAATTTAAAATGGCGCGTTTCGCTGGTTTGCCAAAGGGTTAGCAACACAATATCCATTTCGTGCTGCAAATCGCCCAATTCTTCTGCGCTGCGACAAAATTCACGGCGTGGCAACAGGGCGCGAATTTTGCGGTGCGAAATCAACGTGGCTTGGCGTTGCACTTCGGTTGGGTGCGCCGTCATCACTGGATTGACTTGGGTGTTGTTTAACACGTTTTGTAATTGGGTTGATGAAATATTTTGCGCCTGAAATTTTTGAATGGTCGCTGCCAAACTGCCATCGCTGGCTGCACTGCCTGCGTGTTCGTGCGCCAAACGGCGGCGTTCGTGGTGCACGTCTTCGGCAATGTTCAGTACCTGCGCGAACATACCCACTGCTGTGATTAAGTTTTCGGTTTGCTCGTCCGACAAAGACGGTAGCAATTCGGTTATCACATGGCTGGCATCGTGCGCTTTTGCCAAAATTTTGAGCGCGTTCACCACCATTTCGTCTGCGTGATTTTCTAGCATGGCATACAGCGAAGCCGTCATGAATTCGGCATCGGCAAGCAAGGGCGCGTCTTTTTCGCTGGTGAGCAATAAATCGAGCTGCATAACAAGTCCTTTCATGTTTGAATGTGTTGGGATTATGGCATAAGAGTTAAATTTTGTTAAACAAAAAACAGCTTATTTTTTAAATGGTTGTTGTGATTTGTTTTTAATCAGATAAATAGATAAAAAATAGCGTGCAGGCTGCTTTTGTGTGATAAAAAGCAGCCTGCATTTTTTACCCATCTATGCGAATATTTGCAAATCGTTCGCATTATGGCTATGATGCGCACGGTTTGTATAACGAAAATCTGAAAGGATATATTGTGTCTTCACAAGCACCTAAAAACAACACGGTAGCGTTAGGCGTTTTGACCTCGCTGTTTTTCATGATGGGCTTCATCACTTGTATGAACGATATCTTGATTCCGCACCTAAAAGGCATTTTTAATCTGAACTACACCCAAGCGATGTTGATTCAGTTCTGCTTCTTTACGGCATACGCGCTGATGTCGATTCCAGCAGGCAAGCTAGTCGAAAAAATCGGCTACAAAGGCGGCGTGATTGGTGGCTTTTTGATTGCGGCTTTGGGTTGTATTTTGTTCTATCCAGCGGCAGGCAGCGCGTCTTATCCGATTTTCTTGGGCGCGTTGTTCATTTTGGCAACGGGCATTGTGTTGCTGCAAGTGGCAGGCAATCCGTATGTGACCCTGTTGGCAAAACCAGGTAAAGAATCGGCAACTTTAACCTTGATTCAAGCGTTTAACTCGTTGGCAACCGCGATTGCGCCGCCGATTGGTGCAGCGTTGATTTTTGTGGACGCAACCGCTAGCATCGAAGAACGCATTTCATCGGTACAAATTCCGTATTTGGGTTTGGCTGGTTTCATGATTTTGCTTGCCGTTGCTGTGGCGTTGATTAAATTGCCCGATGCGCGTCAAATCGCCCAAGAAGAAACTGAACACAACCACGACGGCAAAACCAGCGTGTGGCAATACAAACATATGATTTTGGGCGCGGTCGGCATTTTCTGCTATGTGGGCGGCGAAGTGGCAATCGGTTCAATGATGATTAACGTGCTAGAACACGTTGCCAACCTAGACCACGCCAAAGCAGCAGGCTATTTGTCGCTGTATTGGGGCGGCGCGATGGTCGGTCGCTTTGCAGGCACGTTCTTGATGAGTAAATTTCAACCACATAAATGCTTGGCGTTTAACGCAAGCGTGGTGGTTGCCTTGATTTTGTTGGCGATTGTGGCTGGCGGTCATGTGGCGATGTGGTCTTTGTTGGCGATTGGTTTGTTCAATTCGATTATGTTCCCAACGATTTTCTCTTTGGGTACAAAAGGTTTGGGTAAATTCACAGGCGAAGCGTCTGGCATTATTTGTACGGCGATTGTGGGCGGTGCGTTGATTCCTGTGGTGCAAGGCGCGTTTGCCGATATGCCTAGCATTGGTTTGTTGCCAGCGTTCTTTGTATCGGCGTTGTGCTATTGCTACATCGTGTTCTTCGCGTTGAAAGGACACAAAGTAGATGAGCAACAAGCGTAATCACTTAAATGGATAAAAAAGCAGCCTGCACTTTTGGTTTACAGAAAGTGCAGGCTGCTTTTGCGTTAAATTGGCGCGGTGGCAAATGAATAATGCTATAATCCGCGCCATTTTAATTACGCGGTTCACACGAGAGACACTATGGCAAGAAAAGCAAAAATACCTATGTTGGCACACGAATGGCGCGCTTCGGTGTCGCTATCGGGCGTGTATGCCTTGCGAATGCTGGGTATGTTTTTGGTGTTGCCAGTGTTGGCATTACACGCGCACCAGTTGGCAGGTGATGGCGCAAGCAGCCTTAAAATGGTGGGCTTGGCAATGGCAGCATACGGCTTAACCCAAGCGGTTTTGCAGTTGCCATTGGGTATGTTGTCCGACAAAATCGGGCGCAAAAAAGTAATTTATTTGGGTATGACCGTGTTTGCCGCAGGCAGTTTTTGGGCAGCCTGCACATCAAGCGTCGAATCGTTGATTATGGCGCGAGCAGTGCAGGGCGCAGGCGCAGTCAGCGCAGCGGTTACGGCTTTGCTGGCAGATTTAACGCGAGAAGAAGTCCGCACACGCGCCATGTCTATGATTGGCTTGACGATTGGTTTGACCTTTTCCGTGAGCTTGGTGTTGTCGCCCATTTTGACCAGTTGGTTTGGTGTGGAAGGCTTGTTTGTCATCATGGGCGTGTTGAGCGCGGCAAGCATGGCGTTGGTTGCGTGGTACACACCCGAGCCGCAGCGTTCACGCATACACCAAGACACACAAGTCAAAGCCAATCACTTGGGCGAAGTGTTAAAAAACAGCCAGTTATTGCGCCTTGATTTGGGGATTTTTGTCTTGCAGGCTGGTTTGATGGCAATGTTTACCGTGTTGCCGTTTGCCTTGCGACAGCTTGGTTGGGACAAAGCCACACATTGGCAAATCTACTTACCCGCCACCGTCATCGGCTTAATTTTGATGGTGCCAGCGATTATTGTTGGCGAAACACGCAACAAACTTAAATCTGTGTTTTTATTGGGCATTACTTTGGTGATTGCCGCGCAGGCTGCTTTGATTTGGAGTTTAAGTTCCGCATGGTCGATTGGCATAGCATTGGTGATTTATTTTATTGGATTCAATATCTTGGAAGCCAGTATGCCGTCTTTGGTATCCAAAATCGCACCGTCTAATCTAAAAGGCACAGCAATGGGTGTGTACAATACCACGCAATCGTTAGGCGTGTTCACAGGTGGGCTGTTGGGCAGCCGATTGTTTGATTGGGCTGGCTACGCAGGTGTGTTTGGTTTTTGTTGTGGCATAGGTGCGATTTGGTTGATGTTGGCGGCGACTGCTCCTGCACCATTGCCTGTCAAAAACGTGGTTTATGCGATACCCGATGCATGGAAAAACCGTTTGCCCGATTTAGGCACAGCATTGCAGGCTGCTTCTGGCGTGCAAGTGGTCAGTTTTAGTGATGATGGCGAAACCGTGTTCATCAAAGCATTGCAACACGGTTTTGACGAAGATAAAGTGAAACAAATTTTGATAGGAGAATAATCATGTCATTAAATAAAGTGATGTTGATTGGACGTTTGGGGCGCGACCCCGAAACACGCTATATGCCCAATGGTGATGCAGTGTGCAATTTTTCGGTAGCGACCAGTGAAAACTGGACAGACCGCAACAATGGTCAGCGTCAAGAACGCACCGAGTGGCACAATATTACGATGTATCGCCGCCAAGCCGAGATTGCCGCGCAATATTTGCGTAAGGGCAGCCAAGTGTATTTGGAAGGCAAAATCCAATCGCGCAAATACACCGACAAAACAGGTGCAGAACGCACCGCATACGACATTGTGTGCGATGTCATGCGTATGTTGGACAGCAAAAACGGTCAGCAAGGTGGCAGCAGCCATGTTCCTTATGATAACGAATACAGTGCCGCACCGCCGCCAGCACGTCAGCAGCCTGCACCTGCCGCACCAGCCAGCGAACCGCCAGTTGCACCACAACGTCGCGAAAGTAAACCTGTTGCACCAGTTGAACCCGTAGAAAACATTGATGAAGACATTCCATTTTGATGTTTTGTATACAAATAAATGAGTTATTAAATGTGCAGGCTGCTTTTCATAACCAGCCTGCACTTCATTAGCTTGATAAAACTCTGCGAAAAATCAAATTTTCATACAAAAACTTTACCTAATTTTAAATAATGCTTTAAGCTATACAAAAAAATCAGGTAAAATCGCATGGTTTAAAGGCACTTTCCCACTCACCAGCGCGTGACAACACGCCAAAATCTGGATGACTGAATAACATGGATAATAAAGAAATTAATCAAGGACGCCGTCGCTTTCTCACCCTTGCTACCGCAGGCGCAGGAGCTGTCGCTGCTGCTGGCGTGGCAACGCCGTTAGCGGCAAGTTGGTTTCCGTCAGAAAAAGCAAAAGCTGCGGGTGCATCTATCGAGGTGGACATCAGCAAAATCGAAGCAGGTCAGCTCACCATTGCCGAATGGCGTGGTAAGCCGATTTTTGTGCTGCATCGCACACCTGCACAAATCAAAGATTTGCCATCGCTTGACGGCGAATTGGCTGACCCAGCTTCCAATGCAGAACAACAACCCGAATACTGCAAAAACCCTGCACGGGCCATCAAAGAGAACATTTGGGTGGCGATTGGTATTTGCACGCACTTGGGTTGCTCGCCCACTTATCGCCCCGATGTAGGTGCAGCCGATTTGGGTGGCGGAAGCTGGAAAGGCGGATTCTTCTGCCCATGCCATGGTTCTAAATTTGACTTGGCAGGTCGTGTTTATGCAGGCGTACCTGCGCCAACCAACTTGGTTATTCCACCATATAAATACGTTAACGATAACGTTATTTTGGTTGGTGAAGACTAATAAAAAGGGAACACACTATGGAAAACCAAAAAAGCTGCAATAAGGCAAAAGCCTTGCTAGACTGGGTGGACGCGCGTTTCCCCTTGTCAAAAATGTACAACGAACACGTTGGACAATACTACGCGCCTAAAAATTTCAACTTCTGGTATTTCTTCGGTTCGTTGGCATTGTTGGTACTCGTGATTCAAATCGTAAGTGGCATTTTCTTGACCATGAACTTTAAACCAGACGGCACGACCAACGCGCAAAACTTGCCTGTTGCCTTTGCAGCAGTGGAATACATTATGCGCGATGTATCGGGCGGTTGGATTATTCGCTATATGCACTCAACAGGCGCATCGTTCTTCTTTATCGTGGTGTATTTGCACATGTTCCGTGGCTTGATTTACGGTTCATACAAAAAACCGCGTGAATTGGTATGGGTGTTCGGTTCGTTGATTTTCTTGGCACTGATGGCAGAAGCCTTTATGGGTTATTTGTTGCCATGGGGTCAAATGTCATTCTGGGGTGCACAAGTGATTATTAACTTGTTTGGCGCAATCCCTGTGATTGGCCCAGACCTATCTACATGGATTCGTGGCGACTTCAACGTGTCAGACGCAACCTTAAACCGCTTCTTTGCCTTGCATGTGATTGCTGTGCCATTGGTATTGCTCGGTTTGGTGGTAGCCCACTTGATTGCCTTGCACGAAGTTGGCTCAAACAACCCAGACGGTATTGAAATCAAAAAACTTAAAGATTCCAACGGTATTCCATTGGACGGTATTCCATTCCACCCTTACTACACCGTAAAAGACATTTTGGGCGTAGTGGTATTTTTGATTTTCTTCTGTGGCGTGATGTTCTTTGCCCCAGAAGGCGGTGGCTATTTCTTGGAAAAACCAAACTTTGACCCAGCTAACCCACTGGTTACGCCAGCGCACATTGCACCAGTTTGGTATTTCACACCGTTTTATGCGATTTTGCGTGCGATTCCATCATTCTTGGGTACACAAGTTTGGGGCGTAATCGGCATGGGCGCAGCGGTTGTATTGATTGCCTTGTTGCCATGGCTTGACCGTGGCGAAGTGAAATCGGTTCGTTATCGTGGTCCAATTTTCAAAACCGCATTGGTATTGTTCATTATCTCATTTATTGGTTTGGGTATTTTGGGCGCGATGGTAGCGACTGACGTGCGTACATGGGTTGCGCGCGTGCTGTCAATCATTTACTTTGTTTTCTTCTTGTTGATGCCAATTTACACCAAAATGGACAAAAACAAACCTGTTCCAGAGCGTGTAACCATGGGTACAACCAAACAAAAAATTATGTTCTTTGTTTACGTTGTCATCACATTGATTGGTTCATACTTGTTTGCAACCAATATTTAAGAGGGCAGTTAAAATGAAAAAAGCATTTAAAAATACCATTGCTGCCTTATTGTTGGCAGCACCCATGAGTTTGGCAGTTGCTTCTGGTGGCGGTCATTATGAACCAGTGGACATTGACCCACGCAACCAAGTTAGCTTGCAACGTGGCGCACAAATTTTTGTGAACAACTGCTTGTCTTGCCACTCTGCGTCTGCAATGCGTTTTAACCGTTTGCAAGACATCGGTTTGAGTGAAGACGAAATCAAGAAAAACTTGATGTTCACAACCGATAAAGTGGGCGATGTAATGCAAGCACATATGCCAGTTGCCGATGCTAAAAAATGGTTTGGCGTTGTACCACCTGATTTGACGTTGATTGCGCGTTCTCGCGGTGCAGATTATATCTACGCTTATTTGCGCGGTTTCTACAAAGACCCAACGCGTCCAAATGGCTGGAATAACACTGTGTTGCCGAATGCCGCGATGCCCCATGTTTTGTGGGAGCAACAAGGTGTTCAAGCCGTTCGCTTGGATAAAGACGGCAAGCCTGTGATGAAAGAAGACGAACACGGTGTTAAAACGCCTGATTTGTATTGGGAAAGTGCAGGCAAGTTGTCACGCAAGAGCAAAGACGGCACAGTCATCACCAAAGAATACGATGACTATGCACGCGACTTAACCAACTTTATGGCATACATGGCAGAACCTGCACAGGTTCAACGTAAGCAAATTGGTTATGTAGTGCTGATGTTTTTGTTGGCAGTGTTGTTGCCATTGGCATACTTCCTGAAAAAAGAATATTGGAAAGACGTACACTAAACAAAAAATGCGCCCTAAATCATTTGGTTTTGGGCGCTTTTTTTACTGCAAGCAGCCTGCACTTTTGTTATGATTGCAGGCTGCTTTTATATGAAGAAAAGGATTGATATGCGCCGTTTGACTGCATTATTACTGGGCATTTGGCTCGGTATTCACATTTGTGGCGGCTACATTGCCACGCACCTATTGTTTACACGCTTGGCGCACTTGCCAGACGGACGCTTGCTTGCCGCACAAATTGCAGGCAGCTTGTTTCATGTCATCAATTATATGACGCTGTTTGTGTGGGTTTTGGTGTGGATAGCAGTCAAGCAAGATGCCAGACGATACAGCCATCGCAAAACACGTTTGCCGTTTTGGTCGGCTTGCGTGTTGCTGTTCACAGGCATCAACGAATTTCTGTTTTCCCCTGTTATCCGCGCCTTGCGTGATGGACAAACCAACTGGTTGCACGATTTAATTGGCGGACGTTTGGGCTTGTGGCACGGCGTATCCAGCTTGTTGTATATCACGATTGGCTTTATTGGTTTGTGCGTGTGCATTCGTTTATTGCGTTTGGACGAGCCACGTTATTAAATTCAATACAAAAAGCAGCCTGCATTTTAATGGTTATTTAAAGTGCAGGCTGCTTTTTATTGGCAAGGCAATCAATTTTATTTTTTTGTACCAATAAACACACCAATCGTTTTTTCAGTTTGGAATACACCGCCAATTTCTGTGGCATTGTTGCCATAGAAACCACCTTTCACAGCTGTGGTTGAACCCGCTGCCGATTCAAAACGATTGCCCATGATATTGGCTTTGATGTCAATATCTGCACCGTATGTGTCCTTGACATCAAACTTACCTGTTAACGTTTTTGCGCCAAAATCCACACTTAATCGTGCAGGCGAGTTGCCTTGTAAAAGATTGGTGCTTTGCGAGACGCTTGTGTATCCTTGATTGTCTGTGTGACGGACATGACCTGCCACATTAACATCATAAGTCGCGATGCCTTGTTTGGGGATTTGTGCTATATCCGTTGCATTACCATTCACAAACGCAAAATTATGAATATGACCGCTAGTGTTGCCATTGCTTTTCGCGCCAATCACACCCACCACCACATTTTTAGAACTACGCGATACCAGTATGTCAGAAATACCAGCAGGAGTATGACTTGCACCCGCAGACAAATTGCCAGAATATAAACCCCAACGACTAGTGCCAGATGTAACATTTGCCATATTGTTGGGTGCAGTAGGCAGTAAATCGATTGAAATGCCATTTAGCGTGATTTTGTAAAAGCTATTGGCATCAAAAGTCAGGGAATGTTTGGCTTCGGCTGAATTTAAATTGGACGTGTTTACACTAACCAAATAATTTGTGCCACCTTGATTGACAAAATTGGCAGCCGTTGGATTGGTTGGAGAGGTGGGTGTTGGTGTATTGTGCGATTGAGTGGCAACCATATTATTGCTGCCACCACTGCTACCACACGCGCTTAAACCTAACGCAGTCGCTGCCAACAATAGCCATGTATTTACTTGAATAGATCGCATAAAATTTTCCTTTTGTTTAGTTAAATTAAGAAAATAACGACAATGAATTATCGTCTATTCTGTAAGATATTGTCAATATAAAGAAGCAGCCTGCACTTTATCATGATTTTAAGTGCAGGCTGCTTTTATATGGTTATTTAAGCAAAAATCAACGTATCGCCATTTGTATCAACACGAATCACGCTATCAGACGTGTATTGTCCATTCAGCAATGCTTTTGCCAATGGATTTTCAATTTCCGCCTGAATGGCACGTTTGAGCGGACGCGCACCGTACACAGGGTCAAAACCAGCATCGGCAATCAAATCCAACGCCGCTTCCGACACTTCCAAACGCAAATTCTGCGCCGCCAAACGATTTCGCAAGCCAATCAGTTGAATTTTCGCAATATTACGAATATTCGCCTGACTCAAACCATGGAACACGACCACTTCATCAATACGGTTAATCAATTCAGGGCGGAAATACGCTTTCACATCGTCCATTACTGCTTCTTTCACCGCCGCATAATCGGACGTGTCGCCCATTTCCTGAATATTTTGACTGCCAATATTGGAAGTCATCACCACAACTGTATTTTTAAAATCCACCGTGCGCCCTTGACCGTCCGTCAAACGCCCATCGTCCAACACTTGCAGCAAAATATTGAACACATCAGGGTGCGCTTTTTCCACTTCGTCCAACAAAATCACGCTGTATGGTTTGCGGCGAACTTGTTCGGTCAAATAACCGCCTTCTTCGTAGCCAACGTATCCCGGAGGCGCACCGATTAAACGCGCAATGCTGTGTTTTTCCATGTATTCCGACATATCAACGCGGATTAAATGCTCTTCGCTGTCAAACAAGAAATTCGCCAGCGTTTTGCACAATTCCGTTTTGCCCACGCCAGTCGGACCCAAAAACAAGAAACTGCCGTAAGGTTTATTCGGGTCTGCCAAACCGCTACGGCTACGGCGAATCGCGTCCGCCACCGCGCGTACTGCTTCATCTTGACCGACAACACGCTTGTGTAAGACTTCTTCCATTTTCAACAATTTTTCGCGTTCGCCTTCCATCATTTTGGAAACAGGAATGCCCGTCATGCGCGACACGATTTCCGCCACTTCTTCCGCGCCCACTTGCGTGCGGAACAATTTATTCGCTTGTTTCAGGCTGCCTGAAGATTCCGCCGCGTGTAATTGCTGCGTCAATTTCGGCAACACGCCATATTCCAATTCAGACGCTTTTGCAAAATCGCCAGCGCGTTTCGCTTGTTCAATTTTTAAGCGCGTGTCTTCAATTTGTTTTTTCACATCATTGGAACTCACAGAAGACGCTTTTTCCGCTTTCCAAATTTCGTCCAAATCCGCGTATTCTTTTTGCAGGCTGCCAATTTCTTCATCAATCAATTCCAAGCGTTTTTTACTTGCATCATCGGTTTCTTTCGCCACGTGCATTTTTTCCATTTGCAGTTGAATAATACGGCGGTCAAGTTTATCCATTTGCTCGGGTTTGGAATCTAATTCCATTTTAATGCGACTGGCGGCTTCATCAATCAAATCAATCGCTTTATCAGGCAAAAAGCGGTCGGTAATGTAGCGGTTAGACAATTCCGCCGCCGCCACAATCGCAGGGTCGGTGATGTCCACACCGTGATGAATTTCGTAACGCTCTTGCAAACCGCGTAAAATCGCAATCGTCGCTTCCACGCTCGGCTCATCAACCAACACTTTTTGGAAACGGCGTTCCAAAGCCGCGTCTTTCTCAATATATTGGCGATATTCGTCCAACGTGGTTGCGCCAATGCAATGCAATTCGCCACGCGCCAAAGCTGGTTTCAACATATTGCCCGCGTCCATTGCGCCGTCCGATTTGCCTGCGCCAACCAGCGTGTGAATTTCATCAATAAAAATCAAGCTGTTGCCGTCATCTTTCGCCAAATCATTCAGCACCGCTTTCAAGCGTTCTTCAAATTCACCACGAAATTTCGCGCCAGCAATCAACGCCGCCAAATCCAACACCAACAAGCGTTTACCGCGCAATGATTCAGGCACTTCGCCATTGACAATGCGTTGCGCCAAACCTTCTACAATCGCCGTTTTGCCGACACCCGGTTCGCCGATTAACACAGGATTATTTTTCGTGCGGCGTTGCAAAACTTGGATTGCGCGGCGAATTTCATCATCGCGCCCAATTACAGGATCAAGTTTGCCGTTGCGTGCGCGTTCGGTTAAATCGGTGGTGTATTTTTTCAGGGCTTCGCGTTGGTCTTCCGCGTTTTGATTGTCCACAGTTTGTCCTTGGTTGAGTTTTTCAATCGCTTGGGTCAATTTGGCTTCGGTTACGCCAGCGTCTTTTAAAATTTTACCTGTCGCACCGTTTTCTTGGATTAAGCCGAGCAAGAATAATTCGCTGGCAATATAAGTATCGCCGCGTTTAACTGCTGCCTTGTCCATTAAATTGAGCGCGTTTTGCAATTCACGGCTAGCAGAAATATCGCCACCATTGCCCGAAATTTTGGGTAGCGCACTCAAAGCAGCCTGCACTTTTTGTTTGATTTGGCTGACATTGCCGCCAGCTTGCACCAGCAATGCCGCCATGCCGTTTTCGTGGTCGTCCAACAAGGCTTGCACAACGTGTGCCGCTTCCACATAAGCGTGGTCGGCAGCCATTGCCGAGCTTTGCGCGGTTTGTAAAATAGATTGGAATTTACTGGTTAATTTATCGTATCGCATTGTGTTTTCCTTTTCAGAAATGATTGTATGGACACAATATAAGGCTGTTTGCA
Source organism: Kingella kingae (assembly GCF_900475905.1). Lineage (GTDB taxonomy): Bacteria > Pseudomonadota > Gammaproteobacteria > Burkholderiales > Neisseriaceae > Kingella > Kingella kingae. Next base: position 1,984,475 of record NZ_LS483426.1, on the reverse strand, counting down.
ACAAAAACAAGGGCAATATTTTTGAATTTTGTTCTATTTAAAATCACATGATTACAAAATATTGCCATAAAAATACAAAAAACGCTTGCCACACATATCAAACGTCTGTATTATTCGCTTCTTACCACAGCGGAGGTTTGGCAGAGCGGTTTAATGCAACGGTCTTGAAAACCGTCGAGGGTTGATAGCCCTCCGTGAGTTCGAATCTCACAGCCTCCGCCACTATTTCAGCCCCTTGATGATTCAAGGGGCTTATTTTATATTAGTACTTTATTTTTTTGCACAGAAAGTCATTAACATGATTAAAACGGCTGGATTATGGATTGCGATGAGTGGGATTTGGGCAGTCTGCACCGTTGCTGCACCTAGAGAACCTAAATCGGACGCGTCATCGCCACGTTCTTTGGCAGTACAATGGCGCGTGGTGGATAGCTCTGCTATTCGTGCGGATTGGGCACGACATCGCATTGTGTTGGATTGGCGTAATTTGGCGCAGGCGACTGCCGATGCAGGCTGCAATACTTTGACGTATGCAGTGCAGGCGGATACCAACGCGCAAACGGTGCAGATTGCTGTGGTGGCTTCTACGCTCATGGCGTGTAAATCGGGCATGGATATTGAAATGGCGTTAGGGCAGGCATTGAATCAACAAACTTTGCATTATCAATGGGATAAGGCGGATTTGATTTTGCGCCATAGCAATGGAACAACTTGGCGATTGCGTAAACAATAGTGAATACAACTATTAAATGCAGGCTGCTTGCGGATTTTGTGATGAAATTCGCAGGCTTTTTTATGGAGTAAGCATGAGCATCAAACATTGGGAAGAAGGAGAGCGTCCGCGCGAAAAATTGTTGCAACGTGGCGCAGAAGCATTGAGCGATGCGGAATTGCTGGCGATTTTGTTGCGCGTTGGCACGCAAGGCATGAGTGCGGTGGATTTGGCGCGGTCGTTGTTGCAAAACTATGGCGGATTGGGCGGTGTGATGACGGCATCGGTGCAGGATTTGTCGCGCCACAAAGGCATGGGAACGGCGGCATTCGCGCAATTTGCGGCGGTGTTGGAAATTGGTCGGCGCGTGTTAAGCGAAGAGATGCAAGAGCAGCCTGCATTTCATTCGCCCAACCAAGTTGCCGATTATTTGCGTTTACGCATTGGGCGCGAGCGCGTGGAAGTGAGCGTGGCGTTGTTTTTGGATACGCAGCATCGTTTGATTGCGTGCGAAGAACTGGCGCGTGGCACGGTGATGGCGAATCATGTGTATGTTGCCGAAGTGGCGCGGCGCGCCTTGCATCATCATGCAGTGTCTGTAGTATTTGCGCACAATCATCCGTCTGGCAGCCTGCAACCATCGCCCGAAGATTTGGCGTTTACCCATAAATTGCAGGCTGCTTTGCATTGGTTGGATTTGCGTTTGCTTGACCATTTTATTGTTACGGCATATGGCGCGGTTTCGTTTGCAGAACAAAAGTGGCTGACTGAGATTGAGGATTAAAAAGCAGCCTGCATTTTTGGTCAACAAAAAGTGCAGGCTGCTTTGATTTATTTTTGTATTACATCATTTGCAAACGCGCAATGCGGTTATCCAAACTTGGGTGCGTGGAAAGCAGCGAATCTTTCGCGTCGCTGGCAATACCCATTGCCGTCATATCTTGTGGCAACTGGCTTGCACCGCCTTTTAAGCGTTGCAGCGCGGCAATCATTTTGGTTGGGCCAACCAGTTTGGCTGCACCTGCATCGGCACGGTATTCGCGTTGGCGGCTAAACCACATCACAATAATGCTCGCCAAGAAACCGAACACCATTTGTAACACCATGTACACCAGCATATATGTTCCTTGGCTGGTTTCGCCGTCTTTGTTTTGGGCGACAACGCTGGCAATAATCTTGGCAAAAAACACCACAAATGTATTGACCACACCTTGAATCAGCGTCAGCGTCACCATATCGCCATTGCCAATGTGCGCCATTTCGTGCGCTAACACCGCTTCCACTTCATCGCGCGTCATACTGTTCATCAAACCTGTGGACACGGCAACCAGCGAGCTGTTTTTAGTCGCGCCAGTTGCAAAAGCGTTGGGTTCAGGCGAATGGTAAATGGCGACTTCGGGCGTTTGCAAATTCCATTGACGCGCTTGATTTTCTACTGTTTGCAACAACCACGCTTCTACTTCGTTTTGTGGTTCGGTAATCACTTCTGCGCCCACTGATGCTTTGGCAATGCTTTTGGACATGAGCAGCGAAATAATCGAGCCGGTAAAACCAATCACGGCTGCTGAACCGAGTATGCCGCCCAAGCTGTTGGAACGTCCCAAACCTGTGATTTGCAAGATAATGCTGATAACCAGCAAAACCGCAATATTGGTTGCCAAAAAGAGAAAAATGCGTTTCATGGTGGTGTGTCCTTTGTATTTTTGGATAGAAATTGTGGGCGATTATCGCAAAAATGCGCGGTAAAAAATGTGATTAAGCGTAAAACGATGCAAATGTTGGTTGCATAGAAAAGCAGCCTGCAATTTTTGTTTACCAAAAGTGCAGGCTGCTTTTTGCGTATTCAAACTACATCAATACTGAATCAACACCGCGCCCCATGCAAAACCGCCGCCAATGCCTTCTAGCAGCACGTTTTGTCCGCGTTGAATGCGTCCATCGCGAATGCCTGCGTCCAGAGCCAATGGAATAGACGCGGCAGATGTGTTGGCGTGGTCTTGTACGGTTAAAATCACTTTGTCCATACTCAACCCCAAGTGTTTGGCGGTGGCTTCAATAATGCGGCGATTGGCTTGATGTGGCACAAGCCAGTCAATTTGTCCGGTGGTGTAGCCTGCTTCGGTGATGACTTCATCGGCAACGGCAGAAAGCTGTTTGACGGCAAACTTAAATACGCCTTGCCCGTCCATCGTTACAAAAGGCGAACCGCAAATTTGCCCTTCGCTCATTTGGGCTGGCACTTTGAGCAAATCCAAATGTGCGCCATCGGCATGGAGTTTGCTGTGCACAATGCCTGCTGTTTCGCTCGCGCCCAACACGACTGCGCCTGCGCCATCGCCAAACAAAACGCAAGTGGCGCGGTCATTCCAATCCACAATACGGCTAAACACGTCTGCGCCAATCACAAGTGCTTTTTTTGCCATGCCGCTTTTAATATACGCATTGGCGGTGGTAATTGCATACATAAATCCAGCGCAAACGGCTTGCACGTCAAACGCAGGGCAGCCTGCTATGCCGAGTTTGTTTTGCACAATGGTGGCGGTGGCAGGAAATTGCATATCGGGCGTGGCGGTTGCCAACACAATTAAATCGATTTCGTTTGCCGATACACCTGCATCTTGCAAGGCACGACGTGCCGCTTCGGCAGCCAAATCGCTGGTTTTTTCGTGGTCGGCAACGATGTGTCGCGCTTTAATGCCTGTGCGCGTGGTAATCCATTCGTCTGATGTATCAATGCGTTGCGCCAAATCGTCATTGGTTACGCGGTTGGCTGGCAAATAGCTGCCTGTGCCTAAAATTTGAGCATAAAGCATGATGCGCCCTTTGGTTGTAAACATAAAACTTGGCTATTGTATGTAATCTATATGGTTTACTCAATGCGTGTGATAAAATTCGCGCTTTACACAACCACATAGGAATACGATTATGCGTTTACTGCACACCATGTTGCGCGTGGGCAATTTAGAACAATCTTTGGCGTTTTACACCGAAGTGCTGGGCATGAAATTGTTGCGCCGCAAAGACTATCCCGAAGGACGTTTCACGCTGGCTTTTGTGGGCTACGGCGAAGAAAGCGACACCACGGTTTTGGAATTGACCCACAACTGGGACACGCCGTCATACGATTTGGGCGCAGGCTACGGACACATTGCGATTGAAGTAGATGATGCCTATGCCGCTTGCGATGCGGTTCGTGCCAAAGGTGGCAAAGTAACGCGCGAAGCGGGGCCGATGAAACACGGCACAACCGTGATTGCGTTTGTGGAAGATCCAGACGGTTACAAAATTGAATTTATTCAAAAGAGAACAGGCGCGGATACTTATTAATAAAACGAAAAAGCAGCCTGCACCCAGAATAATGATGTGTGCAGGCTGCTTGAACGCGCTATAATTACGTTTCACAGATTTTTTACCCAAACCATAACAGGAGTACACCAAATGAGTGCTATTGTAGATATTTTTGCACGCGAAATTTTAGATTCACGCGGTAACCCAACTGTTGAATGCGATGTATTGTTAGAAAGTGGCGTAATGGGTCGCGCAGCCGTGCCAAGTGGCGCATCAACAGGTCAAAAAGAAGCCTTGGAATTGCGCGATGGCGACAAATCGCGCTATTTGGGCAAAGGCGTGTTGAAAGCGGTTGAACACGTTAATAACGACATTGCCCAAGCCCTGATTGGCATTGATGCCAGCGAACAAGCCTACATTGACCAAATCATGTTGGACTTGGACGGCACAGACAACAAAGCCAACTTGGGCGCAAACGCGACTTTGGCGGTGTCTTTGGCGGTGGCGCGTGCCGCAGCAGAAGACGCTGGCTTGCCCTTGTATCGCTACTTGGGTGGCGCAGGACACATGGCGTTGCCTGTTCCCATGATGAACGTGATTAATGGCGGCGAACACGCTAATAATAGCTTGGATATTCAAGAATTTATGATTATGCCTGTGGGCGCGACTTCGTTCCGTGAAGCCTTGCGTTGCGGCGCAGAAATTTTCCACAACCTGAAAAAATTGTGCGACAGCAAAGGTTTCCCAACCACTGTGGGCGATGAAGGTGGTTTTGCACCGAACTTGAACAGCCACGAAGAAGCCTTGCAGTTAATCGTAGAAGCGGTTGAGCAAGCTGGCTACAAAGCAGGCGAAGATGTATTGTTGGCATTGGATTGCGCGTCTAGCGAATTCTATAAAGACGGCAAATACCACTTGTCAGCCGAAAACAAAGCGTTTACTAGCGCGGAATTTGCCGATTATTTGGCAGACTTGGCAAGCAAATTCCCAATCATCTCGATTGAAGACGGCATGGACGAAAACGACTGGGAAGGTTGGAAATTATTGACCGAAAAATTGGGCGGTAAAGTTCAGTTGGTGGGCGATGATTTGTTTGTGACCAATCCAAAAATCCTTGCAGAAGGTATTGAAAAAGGCGTTGCCAACGCATTGTTGGTAAAAGTAAACCAAATCGGTACATTGAGCGAAACTTTGAAAGCGGTTGAATTGGCAAAACGCAATCGTTACGCCAGCGTGATGAGCCATCGTTCGGGCGAAACCGAAGACAGCACGATTGCAGATTTGGCGGTTGCAACCAACTGTATGCAAATCAAAACAGGTTCGTTGAGCCGTTCTGACCGCATGGCAAAATACAACCAATTATTGCGTATTGAAGAAGAGTTGGGCGATATTGCTTACTACCCAGGCAAAGCGGCTTTTTATCAATTAGGTAAATAAAAATAGGAAAAAGCAGCCTGCACTTTGTTGATTAACGGTCGTCATTCCTGCGTAGGCAGGAATCCAATGTAATATTCAAGTTATTGGAAAATCAATCCTGAAACTGAATAATGTAGATAGATTCCCGCTTGCGCGAGAATGACGGCGATTGAGTATATTGTAGGTTGGGTCGCAACCCAACACATATCGTTTCAATCAGAGTGCAGGCTGCTTTGCCCTTTTGTCCAAATCTTTGATTTGGGTATAAAAGGGTATGCCGTAGGCACTCGTTCCAACCAAATCAATCGTACACATGAAATACATCACTTGGATTTTATTGGCGGCGTTGGCTATGCTGCAATACAGCCTTTGGTTTCATCAAGGCGGTTTGCACGTTCAATATGCTCAAATGGAAAAAAATGCCAATAATATCAAACAACAAAACGATATGCTTCGCCGCGAAAACGAAATGCTCCGCGCCGAAGTGCAAGATTTAGAAAACGGTTTTGACACCAAAGCCGAAATTGCTCGCAGCGAAATGGGCTATATTGGCGATGGCGAAATTTTCTACAATCTCAAACCCGATTAACCATGCCGTGCCGTTGGTTCAACTGCACGGTTTTTCGCAATTAAAGTCATTATGTTAAACGAAAAAAATCCCGATACACATTATCTCCAATTTGTGCAAAATGTGGTGCGCGATGGCATGGTCTATGCCTTGCAAGACCAAAATGATTCTTTTGCCGAATGTACGTCCGAAGAATGGTTTGACCAATGGGGCAACCCATTGTCGGTGTTGTGTTTTTGGGACGATGCCGATGATGCTCTTATGTGTTCGCAAGACGAATGGAGCGAATATCAGTTGGCAGAATATTCGTTGGACGAGTTGATGATTGAAATCTTGCCTGCCATGTACGAACAAGAAGAATTGGTTGGCATTGCGTTTGACCCACAATTATATGGCTCGGAAGCCGACCCATTGCAGTTATTGGTGGATTTGATTAGCGAAATTGAACACCAAAATCTGCACGATGAATACGATTTAGAACCTTTGAAAAAAATTGTGCAAGACGCACAGCAAGAAAATCGTGTGATACATTGATAAAGGAACACCATGCAAAATTATTTAACCCCCAATTTCGCTTTTGCGCCCATGATGCCTGCTCGCGCATTGGGTAGCCGCGTTTGGAGCGAAGACGGCAAAGAATACATTGACTTATCGGGCGGCATTGCCGTGAACGCTTTGGGACATTGCCATCCCGATTTAATCGCTGCGCTTACCGAACAGGCGCAAAAATATTGGCACGTTTCCAATTATTACACCACGCAGCCTGCACAAGAATTGGCACAAAAATTGGTGCAACATTCGTTTGCCGACAAAGTATTTTTTGCCAACTCGGGCGCAGAAGCCAACGAAGCTGCACTCAAATTGGCGCGTAAATACGCCAAAGACCATTTTGGTGCAGACAAAAACGAAATCATCGCCTGCGTGAATGCGTTTCATGGGCGGACTTTGTTTACCGTGTCGGTTGGCGGTCAGCCCAAATACAGTGAAGATTTCGCGCCTTTGCCAGCAGGCATCACGCATATTCCGTTTAACGATGTGGTGGCGTTGCAGGCTGCTATTTCCAGCAAAACTTGCGCCGTAATCATTGAGCCTATTCAAGGTGAAAGCGGCGTTTTGCCAGCCACCCAAGCTTTTATGCAGGCTGCGCGTGATTTGTGTACCGAACACAACGCCGCCTTGATTGTAGATGAAGTGCAAACAGGCATGGGGCGCACAGGCACATTGTTCGCCTACGAGCAATACGGCATCGCGCCCGATATTTTGTCCACCGCCAAAGCCTTGGGCTGCGGTATTCCGATTGGGGCAATGCTGACCACCGACCAATTTGCGCCTGCGTTTTCGCTTGGTTCGCATGGCAGCACGTTTGGCGGCAATCCGCTGGCGTGTGCCGTTGCCAATCGTGCGTTTGATTTGATTAACGCGCCCGAAACTTTGGCGCACGTTGCCGCACAAAGCGAAAAATTGCAGGCTGCTTTGCAACAAATCGCACAAGAAACAGGCGTATTCCAAAACGTGCGCGGACAAGGTTTATTGCTGGGTGCGGTGTTGGCAAAACCGTATGAAAATCAAGTGAGCGGCTTGGTGCAGGCTGCTTTGCAACACGGTTTGATGGTATTGGGTGCAGGCGGTAACGTGTTGCGTTTTGCGCCGTCTTTTTTGCTGTCGGACGAAGATTTGCACGAAGGCATGAATCGTTTGCGCCACGCGATTGCGGCTTGGCAAACCAGTTTAACCGCATGAAAACGAATCGTTTAGCGCAACCAAATGACCTTGCCGATTTGCAACGCATAGACACGCAAAGTAATCCATCGGCATGGACGGCAGCGCATTTTGAAGCAGCCTGCACTTCGCCGCACGACACGGTGTTGGTGTTGCAACAGCAGCAACACATCGTCGCGTTCATTGTTTGGCAAACGGTATGCGATGAAATGGAATTGCATTTAATCGCCACCGACACGGCATATCGTCAGCAAGGTTGCGCCAGCGCGTTGATTGAACACATGCTGCACGTGGCTCATCAACAAAATATTGCGCGGATTTTTTTGGAAGTGCGACAAAGTAACCACGCCGCGCAACAGTTGTATGCCAAACACGGTTTTGTCCACATTGCCACGCGCAAAAATTATTACAGCAACGGCGAAAACGCTTGGATTATGGAGAGATTATGCTAGACACGCGCTACATTCATCTGCACGAAGCCTTGGGATTGGGCGCGATGTGGCTACATCAAAATGCCAAAATATTGGGCAAGCAGCCTGCATTTTCTGCGCCAACACGCGCCCCCGAAACCGCCAAGCAGCCTGCACTACGCGATACCGCCCAGCCCACGACATCACGCAAAAGCAACGAACCACCGTCTTTTGATGCGCTGGATAGATTGCGCCATCAAACCCAAGCCAAAGAAAAAGCCGAAGCGGAAAAGCAAGTGGTTAAAACTGCCGCCGCGCCGATTCCGTTTGCTGTGCCAATGCCGACTCGTATGGCGCGCGTGATGGCGTTGAGCGTGTGCGCGTCTATGCCAGACATCGTGCATAAACGCTTGTTTAGCGAGCAAGATGGCGAGTTGCTGCACAAAATGTTCGCGGCGATTAACTTGCAGCCCAGCGATGTTCATTGCACGACATGGCTGAAAAATTTTGATAATTTCAATCCCAAACCCGATTTGAACCAAGTTCAAGCCGATGCGCCGCAAGTGCAAGCCGAATGGCAACAATGTGGGCAACCGCCGTTGCTGCTGTTGGGCGAATTTTTTGAGCGCGATGACGTGCAACAATGCCTGCGTGAAACCTTGCCACGAGCGCATTATTTTATTATTCCACACCCGTTGCGTATTTTGAAACACCCCGAATTGAAGCGCGATGCGTGGAATGGGTTGCAGAAATTGCAGAAGCGGTTGAATGACAATCCACGTGCAGCCATTTAATTCCCTCACAGGAGAGGGAATAGATTTGCAGAAATTCGTATTTCAAAAACAACCATGACCCAAACCGTTTTACTCAACCAAACCCCGATTGCCTATCGCAACGAAAGTTCGCAAAAGCCGCCACGCGAAGTGGTAGAAGTTACCCAAATCAACGCCGAACAGCTGCTCAAACAAGCGCGAAATGGTATGGCAACGGTGTGGCGTGGCGATTTTCATCAAGCCAAACAAGTGCTATCGGCACTCAAAAAACGCGCCAAAATCCAGCCCAAACCGCAAACCAATCCCAGCGATGTGTTTCATCAACATCGTTTGGCGCAGTCGCAAAGTAGCTCGTTTGCCAATAGATTGCTGGTGCAAATTGACGCGAATTTTGCGCTGAATTTGCCACGCGCTCCGCAAGTGCAGGCTGCTTTGCGCGATGTTTTTGGCGCGGAAAACAGCGAGCCGTTTTTGTTGCCACTCAATCAACTGTTGGGCTACATTGGCGCGCACGAATGGCATAAAAAAGGCGTGTTTGTGCCTGCGCTGCAGCATAATATTCATGTGCCGTTTGGCGTGTTTTCGCCCATTCGCGGCGAATATGTGGATTTGGTGGCAAAAGCAGCCTGCACTTTTGCGCCCCAGTTGGCAATGGACGTGGGAACAGGCAGCGGCGTGTTGGCGGTGGTGTTGGCAAAAGCAGGCGTGGCGCAAGTTTGGGCGACCGACAACAATCCACGCGCCATTGAATGCGCTCGTCAAAATGTGGCGCGATTGGGCTACGCAGCGCGAATTGAAATCGTCCAAACCGATTTGTTTGCCGATGAATGCGTGGATTTGATTGTGTGCAATCCGCCGTGGTTGCCTGCTCGCCCAACGTCTGCGATTGAAACGGCGTTGTATGACGAACGCCATGCTATGCTGCACGCGCTGTTAAACGGGGCTGCCGCGCATTTGAACGCAGGCGGACAGCTTTGGATTGTGATGTCGGATTTGGCGGAACACTTGGGTTTGCGTCAAACAGACGATTTGAACAACTGGTTCGCGCAGGCTGGTTGGCGCGTTAAAAGCAGCCTGCACACGCAGCCGCAACACAGCAAAGCGCAAAATAGCCACGATACGCTCGCTTTTGCGCGACAACGCGAAACGACCACGCTGTATTGTTTGGAGCGCGAATAATGTGGACACGCCAATCTGTGTTGCCTGAACAAGAGCCGTGCGATTTCAATCAAACCGATTATGCCGTGCCACAACTGTGTGCAGGCGCGAGCGATGACGGACAGTTTATCTACGATGCGGTGTACGATGTGCAGGCTGCTTGGTTTGTGCTGACGGCGTTGCACATCAATCCAGAATGGGGCTTTGTGGAAAGCGAAAAGCGCGTGATGTTGGCGACTCGTGCCGAACTGTTGGCTCAAATCGCACAAATAGAAGCCGCCCCTTTGCACTGGCTGGAAAATTAAAAAATGATTGAACACTATGATTTATAAAAAACAATTCATCAAAGAAACCACGCTAGTCGCCATAGGAATTTTTTCGGTGGTGCTGGCGATTTTGCTGTTTACGCAAGGCGTGAATATGCTCGGACGCGCAGCCAGTGGCAGTGTGGCAATTGACGCGGTGGGTGCACTCATTGGCTTTTGGGTGCTGGGCATGACACCGCTGCTGCTGGTGCTGACGGCATACATCAGCATTTTGACCGTGCTGACTCGCTATTGGCGCGACAGTGAAATGGCGATTTGGCTATCCAGCGGCTTGGGCTTAAAACAATGGATTAAGCCTGTTTTGACCTTTGCCTTACCTTTGGCGATGTTGGTGGCGGCGATGCAATTATTTGTGTTGCCAAACGCCGAACTCCGTAGTCGCGAATACGGCGAATTGCTCAAACAAAAGCAGAATTTATCGTTGATAGAACAAGGCACGTTTGCCGAATTAGGTAAGCAAAACAATCGTGTTTACTTTGTGGAGCAGTTTGATGCCGAAGTTGGCGAAATGAGCCGTTTGTTTATCCGCGAAGTAGATGAAAAAGGGCGCGATAGCGTGGTGTTCGCCCAATCGGGACACATGAAACTGGAAGCAGACAACCGCCGCGTGCTGGTGTTGCAAAACGGCTATCGCTACACAGGCAACGCAGGGCAGGGTGATTTTGAACAAGTGTCGTTCCAAGAATTGCAACTGGTCATCAATACCGCACCCAAATTGATTGAGCCGATTAACCATCGCCGCACCATTCCCAGTCAAAACCTCATCGGCAGCGACAATCCGCAATACCAAGCCGAGCTAATGTGGCGTATTTCGTTGCCGATTACTGTGATTTTGTTGAGTTTATTGGCGATTCCGATTTCGTATTTTAATCCGCGCACAGGCAATTCGTATCATGTGGTGGTGGCGGTGGGCTTTTTCTTGTTCTATCAAAACGGCTTAACCTTGCTGCGCGATGCGGTGGAAGACGGTAAAATCCCATTTTGGGCAGGCTTGTTGCCCATGCACATCATCATGGCAGCCTGCATCTTTGTGTTGATGAAAATGCGTTCTATGCCCGCGCAACCGTTTTGGACAGGGGTAAAAAGCGCGTTGTTTGGGGCGCGATAATTTGCCGTCATCACACAAAAAATACACAAACGGTGTTTACTTAATATAAAAAAGCAGCCTGCAATATGAAATTATTATCTCGCTATATTATTACTCGTCTTTCTTTGATGTCTGCCTATGCGCTGTTTGCCATTTTGTCGCTGTATAGTTTTATCGACTTGCTGTCCGAAATCGGTATTGTTGGTCAGAACTACACAATGGCGGTGGCATTGCAATATATTGCGTTGCAAATGCCAGCGCGTGCCTATCAACTGATGCCACTTGCCACGCTGATTGGTGGTTTGATTGCGCTTAATCAACTGGTGTCTAGCAGCGAATGGGCGGTTATTAAAACCAGCGGTTGGAGTAGCAAGCGGCTCATCGGCACGATTTTGCAATTTGGCGCGATTTTTGCCGTTTTTACGATTTTGTTGGGCGAATGGATTGCACCCGAATTAAGTCGCCGTGGCGATGCCATCAAAACATTAGCTAGAAGCCAACAAACCACTTTGGTGCACAACGGCGTGTGGATTAAGCAACCCAATAGCATGATTAACATTGGCGCGATGTTGCCCGATAAAACCTTGTTGGACGTGAAGATTTGGCAGTTTAACGACCAATATCAATTAACCGAAAGCGTTTATGCCAAGCAAGCTCGCTTTGCCAATGGACAATGGCAGCTCAACCAAGTGCAAAGCAGTGAATTAGCAGACAAGCAAATCCGCACGAGCCAACAAGGACAAAGAACATGGCAATTTAATATACAAAGCAATATGTTAGATGTGTTAATGGTGAAGCCAGAGCAAATGTCGTTTATCAACCTAACGCAATATATTGGCTATTTAAAAGACAACAAGCAGCAAACCGAAGCCTATGATGTGGCATGGTGGAATAAACTGGTTTACCCTATTGCTACGATGGTGATGGCGTTGGTTGCTTTGGCGTTTACCTCCAATTCTGGGCGACACGGCAACTTGGGCTTGAAGCTATTTGGCGGTATTTGCTTGGGATTGTTGTTCTTTTTTACAGGGCGATTGTTTGGCTTTACGACCCAGTTGTATCGCGTTCCCGCTTTTGTTTCGGCAGTATTGCCTACGCTTGGGTTTGCCTTATGGGCGATGTGGTTGATTGTGAAGCAAGAGAGACGGTAAATTTAATCCACTATAATCAAAAGCAGCCTGCACTTTTGTTGATTAAAGTGCAGGCTGCTTTTGTTTGATTACGCTTACAAAGCTTCTTCTGTCATTTCTACTTGCCCAACCAATCCCACATAAATCTTTGGCAAACCAAAACTCGGATAACTTTCCAAATCCATTTTATTGGCACGTTGCGTTTGCACATCATCGGGCAGTTGCGCCCACATTGTCCACGCGCTTTCGGGCTGTTTGTCGGGCAATTCATACACCGCATATTGCTGGGGCAGCACCCAAACATCGGCAGCCGCGTCAGGCAAATCCAAATCATTGGGAACCAAATAACCCAACACCGCTTGCTTGTCGCCATTGCTTTGATATTGATGATACACGCAATAAATCGTGCGACTGAATGCGCGAATATCGGATTGCAGGCTGCTTTGTTGCCACGCTTGCCACAGCGCAGACAAATCGGCAGCAGCGTGTTCGGCGCGAATGTTTGCCGCCAAACCAGCCACGCGAAAAATGGGGAGAGTGGTTGTATTCATCATGATGTTGTCCTAAAAAACTGCGATTGTACGCGATTTTTATCGCTGGTTTACGCCCGCAATAGTCGTAACAAAATTACAAATAGTGTACAATTCCAGTCATCTCAACCCCAACCCAAAGGAAAACAACATGACTCCACGCGAGATTTTATCCGCAGGCGCAGTAGTGCCTGTGATGGCGATTGACGATTTAAGTACCGCCGTTGATTTGGCACACGCATTGGTAGCAGGCGGCATTCCTACTTTGGAAATCACGCTGCGTACCCCTGTTGGCATTGATGCGATTCGTTTGATTAAAAAAGAAGTGCCCAACGCGATTGTGGGCGCAGGCACAGTAACCAATCCAGACCAGCTCAAAGCCGTTGCCGATGCAGGCGCGGTGTTTGCCATTAGTCCAGGTTTGCACGAAAGTTTGGCAAAAGCCAGCCACGATGTGAACATTCCGTTAATTCCAGGTGTGGCAACCCCAGGCGAAGTGCAACTGGCTCTGGAACACGGCATTGATACACTTAAATTGTTCCCAGCCGAAGTGGTGGGCGGTAAAGCCATGCTCAAAGCCTTGTATGGCCCGTATGCCGATGTGCGCTTCTGCCCAACTGGTGGGATTACGTTGCAATCTGCGCCTGATTATTTGGCATTACCTAACGTGTTGTGCGTGGGCGGAACGTGGCTCACACCAAAAGATGCGGTTGCCAATAAAGATTGGGACACGATTACGCGTTTAGCCAAAGAAGCGGCGGCTTTGCGTCCTGCTGCATAAATAAGCATAAACAAAGTGCAGGCTGCTTTTTCTGAAACTGAAAAAGCAGCCTGCACTTTATAGTGGATTAAATTTAGATTAGGACAAGGCGACAACGACCGCTGTGTACATCTAGTACATAAGGGAGTTGGCAACGCTGTACTAATCTAAATTTAATTCACGATATTTACATCTATTTAACGCTGACATTGCACACAATAAAACGTACCACGTTGTCCCAAAACCGATTTTTCAATCAATCCGCTACAACGCAAGCAGCCTGCACCTTGTCGCCCATACACTTTGTATTCTTGCTGGAAATAGCCACTTTTGCCATCGCTGTCCACAAAATCGCGCAAAGTGCTGCCACCCGTTTCAATCGCGCGTGCCAAAATTTGCTTGATTGCCACAACTAAATCCGCGCATTCTTGTTTGGACAACGATTGAGCAGGGCGATTAGGCGAAATTGCCGCTTGGAACAAACTTTCGTTGGCATAAATATTGCCTACACCAACCACAATCGCATTGTCCATAATCGCCAACTTAATGGCGCGATGTTTACCACGCAAGCGGTCAAACAAATAATCGGCTGTAAACTCATCGTTCAACGGTTCAACGCCCAAATTTCGCAGCAATTCGTGGTGTTCTGCCACGCCTGCCAGCCACAAAATCGCACCAAAACGACGTGGGTCGTGATAGCGCAATACCGTGCCGTCTTCAAACACAAAATCCGCGTGGTCGTGTTTGCCTGCATCGGGCAGCGTATCGCGAAAAATCCGCAGGCTGCCCGACATACCCAAATGAATCAGCAAAACGCCTGTATCCAACTGAATCAACAAATATTTGGCACGGCGGGTGCATTGGCGTACCGTTTGATGCTGCAAAATATCGGCTAAATCGCTGGGCACTTGCCAGCGCAATTTGGGTTGGCGAACAATGGTTTGCACGATTTTTTTGCCGTTAATATGGGGCGCAATACCGCGCAACGTGGTTTCTACTTCGGGTAGTTCGGGCATGAGGGTCTTTCTATTGATAATATAGTGAATTAAATTCAAACTAGTACAGCGTTGCCAACTCCCTTATGTACTAGATGTACACGGCGGTCGTTGTCGCCTTGTCCTAGTTTGAATTGAATCCACTATATAATTCAAATAAATGGTTTCATTTTTGGTTAAGTTATTCATTTTTATATTTAATAATCAAAAGACGGTCTGAAAAAACGTTCAGACTGTCTTATTGGATTTAGGCTGGGACTTGCCGTTTCAAACACGCTGCCTGATGACTTTCGCTGCCTGAAAGCATGGGTTTAGTTTCCGCGCAATCGCTATCCGCCAATGTGCAGCGCGTCCGAAACACGCAACCGCTCGGCGGATTGATTGGGCTAGGCAAATCCCCTGGCAATAATTGAATCACTTTATTGCGCTCTGCTTCGGGGTCGGGCAACGGCACGGCAGACATTAACGCTTGTGTGTACGGGTGTGTTGGTGCGTCAAAAATTTCCTTGTCCGTTCCCAATTCCACAGCATTGCCCAAATACATCACCAACACGCGGTCAGAAATGTGTTTCACAACCGACAAATCGTGCGCGATAAAAATCAACGCCAAGCCCATTTCTTTTTGAACTTGTTTCAATAAATTAACCACTTGCGCTTGAATGGACACGTCCAACGCGGAAACAGGTTCATCACAAATAATCAATTTCGGCTCTAAAATCAAAGCTCTGGCAATGCCAATACGTTGGCATTGTCCGCCTGAAAATTCATGCGGATAGCGGTTAATTTGATTGGGCAACAAACCGACTTTTTTCATCATGGCTTTGACACGCTCTTGCGCTTCGGTTTTGCTGATTTGTGGGTTAAATGTTCGCAACGGCTCGGCAATAATATCGCCCACGGTCATGCGCGGATTGAGTGAAGCCAATGGGTCTTGAAAAATCATTTGAATATCTTTGCGTTTCAAGCGCATAGATTTTTCAGGCAGCCCTACCAATTCTTCGCCCTGAAATTTTATGCTGCCTGAACGCGCTTTCACCAAGCCGATAATCGTGCGCGCCAATGTGGATTTGCCGCAACCCGATTCGCCTACTACGCCCAAAGTTTCCCCTGCAAATAAATCAAACGATACGCCATTCACGGCTTTGAGCATGACAGGTTTTTGCCAAAAAAATGCGTCGTCTTGTTTAATCGTGAAATGGGTTTGCACATTGCGCACTTGTAATAAAGGTTGCGTGTTCATGCGTGTTCTCCCTGTGTGGCGTGGTATGGGTGTTCCCAATGGCAGGCGCGTTGGCGACCGTTGGGTAGGAATTTCAATTCGGGCGGTTCGCTGCGGCAAATGTCCATAACGTGTTCGCAACGCTCTTGAAATGGGCAACCTTGCGGCAAACGCAATAAATTAGGCGGATTGCCGGGGATGGTTTTCAATTCTTCGCCGTCCGCGCCGTCCAAACGCGGCACTGCGCCCAACAAGCCAATGGTGTAAGGGTGTGTGGGGTGATAGAAAATTTCATTGGTCGGACCATACGCCATTGTGCGCCCTGCGTACATCACGAGTACTTTATCGCAAATGCCTGCCACAACGCCCAAATCGTGCGTAATCATAATAATCGTGGTGTTGAAATCGCGTTTCAAATCATTGAGTAACGCCATAATTTGCGCTTGCACGGTTACATCTAACGCGGTTGTCGGTTCGTCAGCAATCAACAATTTAGGGCGACACAGCAACGCCATCGCAATCATCACGCGCTGGCGCATACCGCCTGAAAATTCGTGCGGATACATTTTAATGCGCTTGGCGGCTTCGGGAATTTTGACCGCGTCTAACATTTTTTGTGCTTCTGCCCATGCGTCAGTTTTGCTCATGCCTTTGTGCAACATCAACACTTCGGCGAGCTGGTCGCCCACGCGCATATAGGGGTTAAGCGAGGTCATCGGGTCTTGGAAAATCATGGCGATTTGTTCGGCGCGGATTTTGTTTAATGATTTTTCAGGCAGCCCTAAAATTTCTTGGTCGTTGAATTTAACTGAACCGTTTGTTGCACCGTTTTTCGCCAACAAACCCATTATGGCGAAAGCGGTTTGCGATTTACCTGAACCTGATTCGCCCACAATGCCGAGCGTTTCGCCTTGATTCAGCGTGAAATTGAGTTGATTGACAGCCGTTACCAAGCCGTCTTCGGTTTTGAATTGCACGCGCAAATCGCGTACTTGGAGTAATGGTGTGGTCATGGTTTTTGTTCCTGTGCAGGCTGCTTTTTTGTGAAATATATTTGATTTTGAAATAATAATTTTTCTATTTCCCAAAAAAGTTGCCTGAAAAAATCAACGGTCTTTCGGGTCAAGCGCATCGCGCAAGCCGTCGCCAATAAAGTTAAAGCAAAACAGCGTCAATACCAAAAAGCTAGACGGCACAAGCAGTTGCCATGGCGCGATTTGCATGGTTTTCGCACCCTCTTCCAACATCGCGCCCCAACTTGTCATCGGTTCTTGCACGCCCAAGCCCAAAAAACTCAAAAACGATTCAAACAAAATCATACTCGGCACAAGCAAAGACGCATAAATCACAACCACGCCCAACACATTCGGCACAATATGGCGCATGACAATATTTTTGCTAGACACACCGCAAACGTGTGCCGCTTCAATAAATTCCTTGCGTTTCAAGCCCAAAGTTTGACCGCGCACAATCCGCGCCACGTCTAGCCAAGACACCATGCCAATCGCCGCAAAGATGAAAATCAAATTGCGCCCGAAAAACGTAACCAACAAAATCACGAAAAACATAAACGGAAACGCATTCAAAATTTCCAAAAATCGCATCATCAGCATATCCACTTTGCCGCCGAAATAGCCCGACACCGCGCCATAAATCGTACCAACCAACACGGCAATCAACGCGCCAGCCAAGCCAACCATCAGCGAAATGCGTCCGCCAACCGCCACGCGCGTCAGCAAATCGCGCCCTAATGAATCCGTGCCAAGATAGTGTTTGTTGTCAAAAGATGGCGCGGCTTGCATATTGCCCCAGTCGGTGTCGGCGTAACCAAATGGCGCAATCATCGGCACGACAATTACAAACGCGGCAATCATCAATAAAATCAACATACTGATTAACGCGGCTTTGTTGCGTTTGAATCTGCGCCATGCGTCGTCCCACAGGCTGCGCCCTTTGATTTCGGCTTCTTGCGCCATTTCGCTAATGGCTTGGGATTGTTGTTTACTTACCAGCATAAAATGTTCCTTTTTGTTCTTTTTATTTTTTTCAGGCTGCTTTTCAATACATGCAAAAATTTTTCAGTTTGTAGTAACTTTGTTCCCTCTCCCACAGGAGAGGGAGTCGATTTGCTTACATACAAAAATTCCTATCATGTATTAAAAGCTGCCTGAAATTTAATAACGGATTTTCGGGTCAATCACGGCGTACAAAATATCCACAATCGCATTAAACACAATCGTCAAAACGCCCACCAAAATGGTTAAGCTCAACACCATGCCATAATCGCGATTGAGTGCGCCATTGACAAATAATTGCCCAATACCTGGTAGCCCAAAAATGGTTTCAATCACAATAGAACCTGTAATAATCCCGACAAACGCAGGGCCTAAATACGAAATTACAGGCAGCAAAGCAGGTCGCAGTGCGTGTTTCAAAACAATGTAGCGCATGGACAAACCTTTGGCGCGCGCGGTGCGGATAAATGGACTATTCATCACTTCAATCATTGAGCCACGCATAATCCGCGAAATGCTCGCCACATACGCCAACGCCAACGCCATCACAGGTAAAACCAGATTGATTGCCGCGCCATCATTCCAGCCACCAGCAGGCAGATATTTCAAAATAATCGCAAAAATCAACACCAGCAAAGGGGCTTTCACAAAACTGGGAATCACCACGCCCGTCATTGCCAAAGTCATCAGCACATAATCCAGCCACGAGTTCTGTTTCAATGCGGCAATCACGCCCAACGCTACACCCAGTACCATAGCAATGATGAATGCGTACAACCCCACTTCCACAGAAACAGGCAAGGCTTGCGCTAATAATTCGTTCACGGAAAAATCTTTGTATTTAAACGATGGGCCAAAATCGCCCTGCACTAATTGTTTGAGATAATTGAGATATTGCAACCACATCGGGTCATTGAGATGATATTTTGCCTCAATGTTTGCCAATACGGCTGGTGGCAAATTGCGTTCGCCTGTGAATGGGCTACCAGGGGCTAGTCGCATCATAAAGAATGATACGGTGATTAAGACAAATAATGTGGGTATCGCCTCTAATAGGCGGCGTAGAATCAGTTTAAACATGGTTTGTGCCTATTTGTTTTTATTTGAAAAATAACATCATCAAAATATTCAGGCTGCCTGAAAACCTAGGCAATCACTTTCAGGCAGCCTGCATTTATTGACGATTAGTGTTTCAAAATCGACCAATTTTTCACTTGGAAATTATCCATTGGGTCTTTGTTGGAATAACCCGCCACATACGGTTTCACCAAACGTGCGCTCACATAGTGGTAAGCAAAAATAGTCGCTGCGTCTTTATCCAACACTGCTTCGGCTTTTTGATACAACTCGCCGCGTTGTTCAGGTGTAATACTTGCGCTTAATGTTTGTTTTATCAAATCATCAAATTCTGCGCTGGCGTATTTGCCGTAGTTGCTACTGTTGTCCGATTTAAACGTATTTAAGAATGAAGACGCTTCATTGAAATCGGCACACCACCCACCACGCGATAATTGATGTTTTTGCGTGCGGCGCGTATCCAAATACGTTTTCCATTCTTGGTTATTCAAAGTCGCTTCAACAAAACCCAATTTTTCTTTCCACAATGCCGACGCTGCAACCGCATTTTTCTTGTGGTTTTCGCTGGTGTTGTACAGCAATTCAAATTTCAATGGATTGCCTTCATTGTAGCCAGCTTCATTCAACAATTTTTTCGCTTCGGCAATGCGTTTAGCCTCGTCCCACGATTTCCATTCAGGCGTAAATTCTTTCATACCTTGCGCGGCTGGTGGGGTAAATTCGTAAGCTGCTGTTTCGCCACGTCCCACAATCTTGCTGGCAAATAATTCACGGTCAAACGTCAAAGACAGCGCACGGCGCACTTTGGGATTATCAAACGGTGCTTTTTTGTGGTTGAATTCGTAGTAATAAGTACACAAATATGGCGATACTTTCATTTGTTCGCCCATTTCCGTTTGCAACGATTTGAATTGTTCAGACGGAATGTCGTTGTACGTTACATCAATTTCGCCCGCTTTAAAGCGGCTCATGTCGGTTACGGCTGATGTTACTGCCAAGAAAGTAACTTGGTTAATTTTCGTGTTTGCATCATCGTAATATTGCGGATTGCGTTCCAAAACGATTTTGTCGTTTACTGCCCACGATTTCAATTTATATGCGCCATTGCTCACAAAATTTTCAGGCAGCGTCCATTTGTCGCCATGTGCTTCAACCGCTTTTTTATTTACGGGTTTCACTGATGTATGAATTAATGAGTCTGGGAAATAAGGCACGGGTTCAGTTAAAGTAATTTCTACCGTTTTCGCATCAATCGCTTTCACGCCCAAAGTATCAGGTTTGGCTTTGCCGTCCACAATTTCTTGTGCGTTTGCCACTTTCACATCAACCAAATAGCTAGAATAGGGCGACGCGGTTGCAGGGTCGGTCAAACGGCGGAAACTGTACACGAAATCTTCTGCAGTAACAGGGTCGCCATTACTCCATTTGGCATCGCGCAAGTGGAATGTCCATACTTTGTTATCCGCGCTTTCCCATTTTTCTGCCATGCCACTAATGGTTTTGCCGTCATTGTCGGTTGTAGTTAAGCCGACCAATAATTGACGCAAAATATTGGATTCTGGTACGCCTGATACTTTGTGTGGGTCAAGCGATTCGGGCTCTGCGCCGTTGTTGATGATGATTTCTTGTTTTTCAGCCAATTCGGTTGAAATAGGTGCAGCGTTGCCAGCAGGGGCAGCGGCTTTATCGCTACCGCCGCCGCAAGCTGCTAATCCAAACGCAGCCGACAATGCCAATAACATGAGTGAATAAGATGTGCGTGGTGTGCTCATGGTGCGTTCCTTTGCATACAGGGTTAAAGATGCCATTTCGTTATGGCTAAATATTTTCGCATCTTTAAGAAAATTTACAAATTTGTCAAGCGATGTATTGTGTTTTACACAAGTGCAGGCTGCTTTTTATTGAAAAAACATTTAAAAGCAGCCTGCACATTTACCCTTTCTTTACACAAAGCAATGCTGCTATAATGCCGATGCAGCACAAAACTACATTCCACTACATTTGAATTAGGAGCAAAAAATGGCACTCGTATCCATGCGACAACTGTTAGACCACGCAGCCGAACACAGCTACGGCTTGCCTGCATTCAACGTAAACAATTTGGAACAAATGCGCGCGATTATGGAAGCCGCAAATCAAGTCAATGCGCCTGTTATTGTTCAGGCGAGCGCAGGCGCACGCAAATACGCAGGTGCGCCATTTTTGCGTCATTTGATTTTGGCAGCGGTGGAAGAATTTCCGCACATTCCAGTGGTGATGCACCAAGACCACGGCGCATCGCCCGATGTGTGCCAGCGTTCTATTCAGCTTGGATTTAGTTCCGTGATGATGGACGGCTCGCTGTTGGAAGACGGCAAAACGCCATCAACATATGAATACAACGTAGAAGCCACACGCAAAGTAGTGCAATTTTCTCACGCTTGCGGTGTGTCGGTTGAGGGCGAAATCGGCGTTTTGGGCAACTTGGAAACAGGCGAAGCAGGCGAAGAAGATGGCGTTGGCGCAGAAGGCAAATTGTCGCACGACCAAATGCTAACCAGCGTGGAAGACGCACGGAGTTTTGTGCAAGACACAGGCGTAGATGCGTTGGCGATTGCGATTGGCACAAGTCATGGCGCGTATAAATTCACGTGTCCGCCCACAGGCGAAGTGTTACGCATTGACCGTATTAAAGAAATTCACGCAGCGTTGCCGAATACGCATATTGTCATGCACGGTTCGAGCTCCGTGCCACAAGAGTGGTTAAAAATCATCAACGAATACGGCGGTGCGATTGGCGAGACTTATGGTGTGCCTGTGGAAGAAATCGTGGAAGGCATCAAACACGGCGTGCGAAAAGTGAATATTGACACCGATTTGCGCCTAGCCAGCACGGGCGCAATCCGCCAATTTATGGCGGAAAACCCTGCCGAATTTGACCCACGCAAATATTTAAGCAAAACGGTTGAAGCGATGAAGCAAATTTGTATTGACCGCTATTTGGCATTTGGCTGCGAGGGTCAGGCAGATAAAATCAAGCCGATTTCGTTGGAAAAAATGGCAACGCGCTATGCCAAAGGCGAATTGAATCAGATTGTGAAATAATTTAAGTGCAGGCTGCTTTTAGTGTAAAATCTAGTCAAAAGCAGCCTGCACTTTTAATGTTTTTTTGTCCAATCTGAAAAAAGGAATAATGCAATGAAAGTAACTCATCCTATTTTATGTTTATTAACAGCTACGGTTTTAGTGGCGTGTGGTGGCGGTGGTGGTTCTAATAATAACCTTAATATCAATAGCCAAAATAGCCAACCCAATAATATCCCAGCCAATCAAAATGGCGCAAATAATCCAGCCCGACCCACTGCATCAAAATTCAATAACAATGGCATTACAAAAGCAGTTGCCCAAGACAAAACACTGTATTCGTTTACCCATTCTTGGAAAGTTGTACCACCAACAGGAGCATTGGCTGCCGAAGTACAAAAAGCCGTCGCTAATACCAATAAACTTCGTGCCGAAGTGGGCGCATCTAACTTGAAATACGATGAAAGGCTGTCTGCTTATGCACAACGTCGCGCAGAAGAAATTGTGCGCTTGTTTAACCACAAGCGTTTGAATGGTCAAGAAATTTATGTCGGATTTGCCAATGGCAATCGTGGCGAAAATATTGCAGCAGGCTACGGTACCGCCGATGCAACTGTGCTAACTCAATGGAGAAACAGCAAAGGACATTATGAAAATATGATTGCCAAAGGCTTTACCAAAATTGGTATCGGTGTGGTGTACGTTCCAGGTAGCACATACCGCTATTATTGGGTGCAAATTTTTGGTAGCGATGCAACCACCAGCAGCTATTATTTTGATTCGTCCATAGCCGAAACCAACAATCCCACGCCTTTAAAATCGTTGCGTGTAGATGGCGTGGATATTCCGCTTAATGTGCAATCTGGGCAATGGCGAAACATTCACGTTAATAATCATAGTGGTATGGTAAGTGGCTATGCTCATACCCGTTTTGGTGTGATAAAAAACAATAGCACAAATCTGTACCAAACATTCTATCAAGGCACGCCAACCGCAACGATGCCAACAACAGGTTCAGCAAAATACGTTGGACAAGGTGTGATTGTGAATGGGCAACATGTGAATAATCAGGTAACAGCACAATTTAACGTTAATTTTGTAAACAAAAATTTAACAGGCTCATTGAGCAATAACGGCAAAAATCCGATTAATTTACAAGCCAATATTACAGGAAACACGTTCCACAGCAAGATTGGTGCTGATGTAGAAACGCATGGCGGCTTCTTCGGCGACAATGCCGCAGAATTGGCTGGCGATTTCCGTGAGCAAAAAGCTAATGGCAGAATAGGTGCGTTTGGTGCGCGTAAGCAGTAGAAAATAGTCAAAAGCAGCCTGCACTTGGTAAATAAAAAGTGCAGGCTGCTTTTGTATTCAACGCCACCAAGCCAATATCACAGTCATAGATACAAACAAAGCCAGCGGTGCGGTGGCTGTCGATAGCATGGCAAAGGTTCTTGCGCGAAAGTGGGTAAGGTGAACCAGCCAAAGGCAAAGGGTAGGGCGCACAGCAAGGCAATAATAATGGGGTTGGTCAAAATGGTTTTGCCGATTTTTTTGAGACCGCTGCCCAAGTGGTTGTGGCTTTTTTCCCAGCTCAACAAAATTAGCAGCAAAGGCATAATCACGATGTTTTCGGTCAAAACATTCATGGGAAAATAAACGCTGGCGGTGTTGGCATTGCTTGCCATAGACAAGAGCGGATAGTCGACAAAGCCCGAATTGGCTTGCCCTGCCGCCAAACCGTTGAGTGCTGCTAATTTATGCGGACATTTTCGGCGCACGTTTAATCAATAGCCAATGGCAAATGCCAGCAGCGATGCGAGCGTGTAGTGCGATTTGGGCGTGGGCAAAAAAGCCAAAACGTAAGCTGGCAAAGCCCAATGCCATGAGCAGAAAAATGGGGAGTGTAATATTTAAAATAGTCATAATGATGACGATTTAGTCTGGTGAATGAAAATTTTCTGGCACTTTGGTTTGTACCGAAAAAAGTGCAGACTGCTTTTGATGGCGCAAACGATGTTGGCGATACCAAACGCTCAAAAACAGCCACAGCAAATAGGGCAAGCAGCCTGCAACAATCAAATAGCGCAACGATGTAAACGAAATGGTTTGGCGTTGATGAATCAACAAATCCCACAGCGCGTTGAACCACAGCCATGTGGCAGGCACGCTAAATGCCAGCACAATCAGCGATGCAAACGCGCGTGGCAGTGTCATTGCCAGCGTTTCGCCTGCGTCGCCATATTTTTTTAGGCGCAACAGCGCCCACATTGCCCACAAAATCAGCAATACCATCACGCCATTAATGCCGACTTGAATCCAGCCAAACGCAAATTCGGGCGACACGGGCAACTGGTCGCTGGGCAAAGGCGTGGCAGTGGGCAGTAGAGCGTCTTTGATATTGAAAAACACGCTTGCCAGCAAATCTGCGCTAATAATGTAAACAGGGATATTTTTGATGAAATTCATGTGGTTAAACTCTTTCTATCAACGCTAAACGCAAATCGTCCAAACCTGCGCCACTGCTTGCCGACACGCGCACCGCTGTAATTTGTTGCTGCAAATCGCGCAAGTAGCCTGCACTTTGTTCGGTTTTGGGCAGCAAGTCAATTTTGTTGTACACCAAAATTTGTGGGATTTTGTCGGCTTTGATTTCGGCTAACACATTGTTCACATCTTGGATTTTGCGTTCCAATTCGGGGTCGCTGGCATCAACCAAATGCAGCAACACGTCTGCCAATGCGGTTTCTTCCAATGTCGCGGAAAATGCCGATACTAATTTGTGTGGCAAATCCTGAACAAAACCAACGGTGTCGGTCAAAATAATGCTGGCTTCGGGGTTGAGATACAAACGCCGTGCAGTTGTATCCAAAGTAGCAAAAAGTTGGTCTTTCGCCAACACGTCCGATTTGGTTAAGCGGTTGAATAATGTGGATTTACCTGCATTGGTGTAGCCCACAATCGCAAAAGTTTTGATGTTGCCTTGCAATCGGGCTTTGCGGCGTGTTTCGCGTTGTTTTTTGACGTTGTCTAGCTGGTGGCGCAGTTGCGTGATTTTGGTTTGGATTAAGCGGCGGTCGGTTTCCAGTTGCGTTTCGCCTGGTCCTTTTAAGCCGATGCCGCCTTTTTGGCTTTGTAGATGTTTGTAGCCGCGCACCAAACGGCTGGATAAATGCGACAGTTGCGCCAATTCCACTTGCAATTTGCCTTCTTGCGATTGGGCGCGTTGGGCGAAAATCGCCAAAATCAAGCCAACGCGGTCTAGCACGCGGCATTGCAGGATTTTTTCCAGATTACGTTCTTGCGTGGGCGATAATTCGTGATTAAAAATAACCAGTTCAATGTTGTTTTGCTGCACAACTTGCGCCAATTCTTCGGCTTTGCCTGTGCCAACAAACAGGGCGGAATGAGCTTTGTCGCGTTTGGCAGTTTCGCTGCACACGAGTTTGCCGCCTGTTGCGTGGACAAGCTCTGCTGCTTCGGTGCAGGCTGCTTTGAATTGCTGTTCGCGCAGCTCGTTTGTGCCTGTGTAGCTGCTAGATAGTATGACCGAAACCAGCATAATGCGTTCGGCGTGTTCTAGGGTTTTGTCGGTGCGAAATCGGGTCATGTTGATGGGGTACTCAAAATAAAATCAGCCACTTATTCCCTCTCTTTTGGGAGAGGGTTAGGGAGAGGGAACGGATTTGCAGCTATTTCATCAATTTAATGTAGTTTTAAAGCTGCTCATCAAAATAAAAGCGTGTAAAATAAGAATAACTCTCAAATGGGAGCTAAAAACCAACCGAATTGTAACCCACCCAACCCTTTTTGTATTGAAATGAAAGGAAATAGAGATGAATTGCGGTTTAAATAAAATGACGTGTATTGAAGACTTGCGCCGTGTCGCCAAGTTCAAAGTCCCCAAAATGTTTTACGATTATGCCGATTCAGGCTCGTGGACAGAAACCACCTATCGTGCCAACAGCAGCGATTTTGATGCGATTAAGTTCCGCCAAAAAGTGCTGGTAGACATGGAAGGGCGCAGCTTGGCAACCAAACTCATCGGGCAAGACGTGGTCATGCCCACCGCGCTCGCACCCACAGGTTTAACAGGCATGCAACGCGCAGACGGCGAAATCTTGGCAGCCAAAGCCGCCGAAAAATTTGGCGTACCATTCACGCTGTCCACCATGTCTATTTGTTCGATTGAAGACGTGGCAGAAAATACCAGCGCACCGTTTTGGTTTCAGCTTTATGTGATGCGCGACCGCGAGTTCATGCAAAATTTGATTAAACGTGCGCATGATGCCAACTGCTCGGCATTGGTTTTGACGGCAGATTTGCAAATTTTAGGACAACGCCACAAAGACATCAAAAACGGCTTGTCTGCACCGCCCAAACCGACTTTGTTGAACTTATTGAACTTGGCGATGAAGCCCGAATGGTGTTGGCATATGTTGCACACGCAACGCCGCACGTTCCGCAATATTGTTGGACACGCGAAAAATGTGCAGGACGTGTCATCGCTATCATCGTGGACGGCAGAGCAATTTGACCCACGTTTGAGCTGGGACGATGTGGCGCGGATTAAAGATTTGTGGGGCGGTAAGCTCATCATCAAAGGGATTATGGACGCGGAAGATGCGATTAAAGCTGCCGAACATGGCGCAGATGCGATTGTGGTCTCCAATCATGGCGGACGACAATTAGACGGCGCGTTATCCAGCATTCACGCCTTGCCTGATATTGTGCAGGCTGCTGGCTCGCAAACCGAAGTGTGGTTGGACGGTGGCATTACATCGGGTCAAGACATTTTAAAAGCATGGGCGTTGGGCGCGAAAGGCACGATGATTGGACGTGCGTTCTTATACGGCTTGGGCGCGTATGGCGAAGATGGTGTGCGCCGTGTGTTGGAAATTTTGTATAAGGAAATGGACGTGTCGATGGCTTTGGCTGGTTATCGCAATTTGCACGATGTGGGACGCGAAATTTTGATTGATGGAACGTATCCTGTGGCGCGTGGGAAATAGCGTGGGTATGGCGGCGCAACGCCATGCTCGATAAAAACAGGTAAAATAGTGCAGGCTGCTTTTTGGGTTATTTAAAAGCAGCCTACACTTTTATCCAACAGAAAGAATCAACATGAACATTCCATACGGCAAACAAAACATTTCCGAACAAGACATCGCGGCGGTGGTGTCGGTGTTGCGCTCCGATTTTTTGACGCAGGGCGAACAAGTGCCTGCGTTTGAACGCGCTATCCGCGATTATTGTGGCGCAAAACACGCCGTTGCCGTGAACAGCGCGACATCGGCTTTGCACATTGCTTGCTTGGCGTTGGGCGTGGGGCAGGGCGATATGGTGTGGACAACGCCTAACACGTTTGTCGCATCGGTAAATTGCGCGTTGTATTGCGGCGCAACGGTGGATTTTGTGGACATCGATTCGCGCACGTTCAATTTATCGCCCGAATTGTTATCGCAAAAACTGGCAGCAGCAAAACGTGCAGGCTGCTTGCCCAAAGTCGTGATTCCCGTGCATTTGTGCGGCGAACCGTGCGATATGGCGGCAATTCATGCGCTGTCGCAGGAATACGGCTTTAAGATTATTGAAGACGCTTCGCACGCGATTGGTGCAAGTTACGCCACAGGTAAAGTCGGCAATGGACAATACAGCGACATTACCGTGTTCAGCTTTCACCCAGTCAAAATCATCACCACCGCAGAAGGTGGAGTTGCCATGACTCAACACGATGATTTGGCAAATAAAATGCAGCAACTGCGCTCGCACGGCATCACACGCAATCCGCAAGAAATGGTGGGCGAACCCGATGGCGCGTGGTATTACCAACAAATTGATTTGGGCTACAATTATCGCATGACCGAAATGCAGGCTGCTTTGGGTGTGAGCCAAATGCACCGCTTGGACGAATTTGTCGCACGCCGTCATGTGTTAGCCACGCAATACGATGATTTATTGGCAGATTTGCCTGTGCAGTTGCCGTATCGCAATCCACAAAATTATTCTGCCTTGCATTTGTATCCAATCCAAGTTGCACCCGAACAACGCCTGCGCGTGGTCAATTTTTTGCGCGAACACGGCATTGGCGTGAACGTGCATTACATTCCCGTGCATACGCAGCCGTATTATCGCCAACGCTTCGGCTTTGAGCAGGGCGATTTCCCAAACGCAGAACGCTATTATGCAGGTGCGATTAGCTTGCCCTTGTATTTTGATTTGTCGGACGAGCAACAGCATTATGTGGTGGCGACTTTGAAACAGGCGTTGGTGCAGGGGTAATTCAATCAAACCAATAAAAATGCAGGCTGCTTTTTCTACGGGAAACTCTGTAAAAAAGCAGCCTGCACTTTCTCATGTTGTTTTATTCAATCAACCCAGTCGGATTTTGGTTAATTGGCTTATCAAAACGGCTAAATTTCTTTACAATACCGCCCTTATTCTATTTACAAAAATCACTTAAATAAAAGGTTCTATCATGAGCGATATGCAAATTACCGACTTGCTGGCTTTTGGCGTAAAAAACAAAGCATCAGACTTACACCTTTCGGCTGGCTTGCCACCGATGATTCGCGTACACGGCGATGTGCGCCGCATCAACTTGCCCGAAATGAGCGCAGACCAAGTCGGCAACATGATTAGCTCTATCATGAACGACTTGCAGCGCAAAAACTATCAACAAAACTTGGAAACCGACTTTTCGTTTGAATTGCCCAACGTGGCGCGTTTCCGTGTGAATGCGTTTAACACCAACCGCGGTCCAGCAGCCGTGTTGCGTACCATTCCAAGCAAAGTATTAACGCTGGACGAACTCAAAGCACCGCGCATTTTCCAAAAAATTGCCGACACACCACGCGGTTTGGTTTTGGTTACAGGGCCAACAGGTTCGGGTAAATCCACCACCTTGGCGGCGATGATTGACTACATCAACGACAACCACGCAGGTCATATCTTGACGATTGAAGACCCGATTGAGTTTGTGCATCAATCCAAAAAATGCTTGGTAAACCAACGCGAATTGCACGAACACACCCACAGCTTTGCCAACGCACTGAAATCGGCATTGCGTGAAGACCCTGATATCATTCTGGTGGGCGAGATGCGTGACCCTGAAACCATCGGCTTGGCATTGACGGCTGCCGAAACGGGTCACTTGGTATTCGGTACATTGCACACCACATCGGCATCAAAAACGGTCGACCGTATTATTGACGTGTTCCCAGCAGGCGAAAAAGAAATGGTGCGTTCTATGTTGTCGGAATCGTTGCGTGCCGTAATCGCGCAAACGTTGATGAAAACTAAAGACGGAAAAGGTCGTGTTGCCGCGCACGAAATCATGGTATCCACTCCTGCGATTCGTAACTTGATTCGTGAAAACAAAATCGCGCAAATGAACTCGACCATTCAAACAGGTCAAAACTTTGGTATGCAAACGCTGGACCAATGTTTGCAAGACTTGGTTCGCCGCAATATTGTGTCGTTAGACGCAGCACGCGCCAAAGCACAAAACCCAGATATGATTAACTAACCCACAGAGAGCAGCTATCATGGCAGAACAAGACATCACTTCCCTACTTGAAGGTTTTGTAAACAATTACAAAGTAACCAACGATGCCGCCAAGCCTGCTGCACCAGCAGGACGAGCCGTGCCTGCATCGGCACAAGCCACGGCAACGGCTTCGGAAATTGCGCCAGCCAAAAAATCGGGCTTACACCCTTTGTTGGAAAAAATGGCTGCCGAATGTGAAAAACGCGGTGCATCGGATATTTTTATCAGCGCAGGTTTTCCGCCATCATTCAAAATCAATGGCGAATTAACGCCTGTTCCGCTCAAACCGCTCACGCAGCAAGACACGCAAATTTTGGTGTATTCCACTATGTCGCCAGACCAACGTGCGCGTTTTGACCACGAATTGGAATTGAACTACTCCGTGTCGTCTAGCGAGGGCATTCGCTTTCGTGTGAACTCGTATCACGAACAAGGTCGCATGGGCATGGTGTGGCGTCGCATCACCACCAAAATCTTAACGGTTGATGATTTGCAGTTGCCACAAGGTTTAAAAGACTTGGCGATGCAGCCGCGCGGTTTGTTGATTTTGGCAGGCGCAACGGGTTCGGGTAAATCTACGTCTATGGCGGCGATGCTGGACTGGCGTAACAAACACGCCGCAGGTCATATTGTGACCATTGAAGACCCTGTGGAATATCTGCACAAACCAATCAAGAGTATTTTCACGCAACGCGAATTGGGCGTGGATACGAATTCTTGGTCAATGGCGGTGCAATCGGCAATGCGTCAAGCACCAGACGTGGTTTGTGTGGGTGAGGTGCGTAACGAACACACCATGGAATACGCTTTGCAACTGGCGCAAACAGGTCACTTGTGTATCTTTACCATTCATGCGAACAATGCCGTGCAAACCATTGAGCGTATTATGAACTTCTATCCAGAAGAGCGTCATCAACAAGTATTGATGGACTTGGCGTTGAACACAGTGGGCATTATTGGTCAGCGTTTGGCGCGATTGAAAGGCGGCGGACGTACGGCGATTGTGGATTTGTTGATTAACAGCCCTGCGATGCAAGACCACATTTTCAAAGGCGAGTTGATGGAAGCGATGTCGTTGATGAATCGTTCGGAAACAGACGGCATGCAAACGTTTGACCAAGACTTGTTCCGCTTGTACACCGAAGACAAAATCACTTACGAAGAAGCCTTGCGCCAAGCTGAATCGGTAAACGACTTGCGCTTGAAAATCAAATTGTGGGAAGAGGGTAATGCCAAAGACCACATCTTTGAGCGCGTGGGCGGTTTGAGCTTGCAATAAAAAGCAGCCTGCACTTTAATCAACCAGCAGCCGTATTCCCAACACAATACGGCTGCTTTTTCACGAAAGTCATTCACATGAATTATTCTTTTACCTTGCCAGCTTCCAACGGCGAAACTTTTGACAGCAGCCAACATTTGCCGCTGGTTGTGTATTTCTATCCCAAAGACAGCACCGCAGGTTGCACCACCGAAGGCTTGGATTTTAACCGCTTGCTACCCGAATTTGCCGAATTGGGCTACACCGTAGTCGGCATTTCACGCGATAGCATTAAATCGCACCAAAATTTTTGCAATAAACAAGGCTTTCAATTTTTGCTATTGAGCGATGCAGACGAAACGGTATGCAAACTGTTTGACGTGATTAAACTGAAAAAACTGTATGGCAAAGAATACATGGGCATCGAACGCAGCACGTTTGTGTTGAACGCACAAGGCGAAATCGCACACGAATGGCGCAAAGTGAAAGTGGCAGGACACGCGCAAGCCGTATTGGACGCGATTAAAGGAGCAGCAGCATGACGCAACCGCACAACGAATTCAAAGGCACAAAAGGTTTTAAACGGATTATTAACGCCAGCGGCTATTCCAAAGACGGATTGCAGGCTGCTTTTCGCCACGAAGCGGCATTTCGTCAACTGGTGTGGCTGCACGGCGCATCGTCGATTGCGGTGTGGTGCGCGGATTTGGATTTGGCGATTAAAATGATTTTGGTGCTGGTGTCGCTGGTGTCGCTGATAGTGGAATTGTTCAACACGGGCATTGAAGCGGTGGTGGACGATATTTCGTTAGAGAAACGCGAATTAGCAAAACGTGCCAAAGATGTCGGCTCTGCCGCGCAGATGATTGCGCTGTTTGCGTGGGGGATTTTGTGGATTATGGCGTTGTGTGATTGAAATCGCGCAAAAAAAGCAGCCTGCACTTTTATAATATAAACAAAAAGTGCAGGCTGCTTTGTTACATTTATCAATGTTCGCTATCAAGCCATGCGCGAATGTCCACCGCCACATCTTCTGGCGAGCCCGCGTTGTCAATCACAATGCCCAGTTCATCGCTTTGCAGCGGTTCTAAAATCGCCAGTTGTGAATCGACCATGCTGGCTTTCATATAATGTCCTTGTCGTGCTGCCATGCGTTCGCGGTTGAGTTCAACTGGCGGCGATAGGTGGACAAAATACACGTCGCCTTGTGCACCACGCAAAATGTCGCGGTAGATTTTTTTGAGCGCGGAACAGGTTACAACGGTGTGCGTTGCGCCGTTTTGGGCTTGCTCGCTCATCCAGTCGCGTAGGTTTTCTAGCCATGGAAAGCGGTCTTCATCGGTGAGCGGTATGCCTGCGCCCATTTTGTCGCGGTTGGCTTGGGTGTGAAAATCGTCGCCTTCGGCATAGGCGCAGTTTAGGTGTTGCTCGATGGTTTGGGCGGCGGTGGTTTTACCGCAACCGCAAATGCCCATGATGACGTAATGTTTGGTCATGTTGGTTTCCTTGTTGATTGTGCAGGCTGCTTGGATTCGGAGAGCATAATCAGAGTGGGTATGGCGGCGATACGCTATGTTCTGATATATCTGCAAATATTAAAAGCAGCCTGCACTTTTTGTCTTACCCCAAAATCGCTACGGCAATCGCTGACAGCACAAAACCAATCACGGCAATGAGCGTTTGATTGACTGTCCATGTTTTGAGCGTGGTGGCGGCGTCCATGTTCAACAGGCGACCAACTAGCCAGAAGCCTGAATCGTTTACGTGGCTGGCGGCAACCGAACCTGCGGCAGTGGCAAGCACTACGCCTGCTAGCTGCCAATCGTTGTAACCTGCTGCGGCGACGGCTGGTGCCATCAAGGCGGCGGTGGTCAAGGCAACGGTTGCTGAACCTTGTGCGATGCGCAATACCAGCGCAACCAAGAAACAGCCAAACAAAACGGGTACGCCTAAATCGCCCATGGTGTCGGCAAGGGCTTTACCAATGCCTGATGCGCGTAACACGCCACCAAACATACCGCCTGCGCCTGTAATCAAAATTACGGAGCAAACTGGGCCTAATGTGCTGTCCAGTGTTTTTTCTAGTGCGCTGCCGTTCATGCCGCGTTTGCTGCCCAAAAAGTACATGGCTGCTAGCACGGAAATCAACAAGGCGATGGGGGTTGAACCCATCATGCGTAAGAATTGTACCCAGTTGGCTTTGCCATCAACCCAGTTGCTCGCGCTTGCCATGTGTAAACTTGTGTTCATAAAAATCAAGAACATAGGGATAAATATGAGTGCGACTACCAAGCCTGCACTGGCTGGTGCTTGTGGTTGGTCATCGTCTTGTTTGCCGCCTGATACCAAATCTGGCACGGGAATCGGGAACAGTTTGTTGGACGTTAAGCCCCACCAATAGCCGCTCACTAGCCAAGTTAATAGCGCGACAGGAATGCCCAGCATCAAGATGTAACCTAAGTTTGCGCCATAAAATTCGGCAGCGGCAATTGGGCCGGGGTGCGGTGGCAAGAAAACGTGCATTACGGAAAACGCGCCAATAGACGGCAGCGCGTATGCCAATACGTTGGATTTCATGCGGCGAGCGGTGGCGAACACAATCGGCAACATCACCACCAAACCTGCATCAAAAAACATCGGGAAGCCAAACGGCAACGATGCCACGCCCAATGCGAATGGTGCGCGTTTTTCGCCAAAAATACGAATCATTGCGTCTGCCAGCGATTGTGCGCCGCCCGATGTTTCCACCAAGCGTCCGAGCATTGCGCCCAAGCCGACCAGCAACGCCACGCTGCCCAATGTGCCGCCAAAGTTTTTAAGCAACACATCGCCCACAATCGCACCAAATGGCACGCCTGTTACGATGGCGGTTATTAAGCTGACCAAAATCAGCGTCAGCAAAGCGTGTACGCGGAATTTAATAATCAACAACAAAATCAATGCAATCGCGCCTGCGGCAATGCCCAGTAGCGAACCTGCGCCTAGCGTTTGAGTCCAATCGCCCATTTTGATACTCCCTAGTTTAAGGTTAAAAAATGTTGGTTTTTGTGATTTAAATGTAAGGAATAGTTATCATACGCCTAAAATGAAGCCTAAAAAAGCAGCCTGCATTTTTATACAAAAGCAGGCTGCACTCTATTCATCGCTATCAATCACGCAACTGCGCGGCTTGCAAGGTATTTTCCAACAAGCTAGCAATCGTCATCGGGCCAACGCCACCTGGTACGGGTGTAATCGCGCTGGCACGTTCGGCAGCGGCGTCAAACGCCACATCGCCGCACAATTTGCCGTTGTCCAAGCGGTTAATGCCCACGTCAATGACTACTGCGCCTGCTTTAATCCATTCGCCTTGCACAAAATTGGGTTTGCCTACTGCGGCTACCACAATATCTGCGGCTGCCACTTCTTGCGCCAAGTTTTGTGTGGCACTGTGGCACACCGTAACCGTGCCGCCTGCCAACAACATTTCCAAGGCTTGTGGTCGCCCAACAATATTGGACGCGCCCACAATGCACACTTTTTTCCCTTTAATATCAATTTTGTATTCAGATAACAAAGTCATCACGCCTTTGGGTGTACAGGGGCGCAACAAGGGCATTTTTTGTGCTAAACGTCCCATGTTATACGGGTGGAAACCGTCCACGTCTTTTTGTGGGTTAATGCGCTCCAAAATGTTTTGGCTGTTGATGTGTTTGGGCAGTGGCAGTTGTACCAAAATACCATCTACTTCGAGATTGGTGTTCAATTCGTCAATCAACGTTAGCAATTCGGCTTCGGTGGTTGTGGCTGGCAAAATGTGCGAAAACGATTTGAGCGCGGCTTTGTCGCAGGCTAATTGTTTGTTGCGAACATAAACCGCGCTGGCTGAGTCATCGCCCACCAACACCACCGCTAAACCTGGTACGCGCAAGCCTGCTGCTTTGCGTTGAGCGACTTGTTCGGCAACTCGCGCAATACATTGTTCTGAAACTTGTTTACCGTTGATGATTTGTGCTGTCATGATGGTCTTTCAATAGAGTTGGGGAAAAGAAAAATGAAGTGCAAAAGCAGCCTGCACTAAAAAAATGGACTTGCCTTAACCAAACACGCAATATGCGCTTTGGCACTGCTTGCCAAGCTGCTCAACTGATAGCCGCCTTCTAGCACCGACACAATGCGTCCTTTGGCATAACGGTTGGCAAGCAGCATCACTTTTTTGGTGAGCCATTCAAAATCGGCTTCGGTCAGGTTCAAATGCCCCAATGGGTCATCGCGATGGGCGTCAAATCCTGCCGATAATAAAATCAGTTGCGGTTGAAATTGCTCCAATTTGGGCAACCAAACTTGGCGCACGGCATCGCGAAATGCGTTGCTGCCATCGCCTGCTTTGAGCGGTGTGTTGGCGATATTGGGGTTGCTGCCTGTGTATTCTGTGCCGCAAAAAGGGTACAACGGGTGTTCAAAAGTGGAGAGCAACATCACGCGGTTGTCATCGCGAAAAATGTCTTCTGTGCCATCGCCGTGGTGTAAATCAAAATCCAAAATGGCAACGCGCTCCAAGCGGTATTCGGCAATCGCGTGCATGGCGGCAACGGCAATATTGTTGATAAAACAAAAGCCCGAAGCCTTGTCGGCATGAGCATGATGTCCTGGTGGGCGCACGGCACAAAACGCATTTTTGGCTTGCTTGGTCATGACCAAGTCCACTGCTTTAACGGCTGCACCTGCGGCTTTGCGAGCAGCCTGCAAACTGTCGCGGCTCAAAAACGTGTCTTCGTTGATTTTAACGCTGCCTGTTTGGGGGACTTGGCTTTCTAGGCTACTCAAATAACGGCGCGTATGCACGCGAGCCAGTTGAATGTCCGACACTTCGGGGGCTTCAATTTTTTGTAGCAATATCCACAAACCTGAATTTTTGAGTGCGCGGGCAATGGCATTGGTGCGTTCGGGGCTTTCGGGGTGCAGGCTGCCTGCAAAATGCGCTTGGCAATCGGGCGAATAAATCCACGCGCTGCGCCCTTTTATATCCAACAAACGCAACAATTTTCTGCGCCAATAGCGATATTGGCTCAGCAACTGGGCGATGATAATGGGCGGTTTGCGGTATAAAGACGAGTCCATACGACTAATTGCGCTGCGGTCAAAACAGGCGATATTGTAGCGCGTTTTGGGGATTGAGTAACGCGCATAATTTGCGTATATTGCCTGCGTTTTGATACAAAAGCAGCCTGCACCATGTCCACCGCTTATTTAATGCTTGCCCACCGTCCGCCCTATCATCTTGCCACGCTTGCCGCACAGCAACCGCAAGCGCGTTTCTATCTGCACTACGATGTCAAATCGCCGCTTGCCGATTTGTATTTTCTGCGCGGATTGCCCAACGTCAAAATCCTGAACAATCGTATCAACATTCATTGGGGCGGATTTAGCATGATTGAAGCCACGCTGGTATTGATGCAGGCTGCTTTGGCGGATTCGCGCAATCAGTATTTTCACTTGATTAGCGGCGATTGCCTGCCACTTCAATCACCCGAACACATGACAAACATCATGCAGCAAACGGGTGCAGGCTGCTTGTTTTTGACTTGCCACGTTGAGCTGCGATTGCGTTATCGTGTGCGATTCAACGTGCCGCACGCCGATTCCAACTGGCAACGCAGTTTGGCAGGCAAGCTGCTGACCAAAGTCGCGCAAATTGCCGATAAAATTCTGCCCAGCTCAATCGTGCCATACAGCGGCAGCCAATGGTTTTCTGCCGACCGCGTGGCGTTGCAGCTTTTGTTTAACGAAAGTTTAGGCGATAGGGTGTCGCAGTTTGAACGCAAATTGTGTCCCGATGAACATTTTTTCCAGCACATCGCGCAACAACACCAAAGCAGCCTGCACTGGGTAAACCAAAATCATCGTTACATTCAATTTGCAGGACACGCCAATCACCCCGATTTTCTCACGCTTGCCCAAGTGCAGGCTGCTTGCCGACAAGATTTCTGGTTTGCTCGAAAAGTGCGCCCAGAGATTGC
The DNA here is from genome assembly GCF_900475905.1 of Kingella kingae. GTDB lineage: Bacteria > Pseudomonadota > Gammaproteobacteria > Burkholderiales > Neisseriaceae > Kingella > Kingella kingae. The sequence continues at coordinate 1,947,423 of NZ_LS483426.1, read as the reverse complement.
GGTTGCATTTTGGGCAGACAAAATCGCATGCTGATGCAGCAATCGCGATTAGCAAAGTGAAATAAAAATGGTACAAGGCGACAACGACCGCTGTGTACACCTAGTACATAAGGGCGTTGGCAATGCCGTACCATTGCGATTTCACTTTGCTATATAATCACGACTTTAATTTTTATTGATCAGATTCATGTCGCTCCACTATCGGCTACAACAACGCGCCCAAAAATGGTGGCAGAAGCTCTATATGCCTTCTGCCACTTTGCCCGCGCACGTTTTAGACTGCCCCGAATGCGGTTTACGCACCCACATTCCCAAGCTGCGACAAGGACAGCAAGCCAGTTGCCCACGTTGTCATCATCATTTGGTGCGTGTGGAAACCGAGCCTTTTTTGATGCCGCTTGCTTGCGCCATTGCTGCTGTATTGATGATGGGCTGGGTCTATAATCTGCCATTTGCCAATATTTCGATGACAGGTATGTTTTCGCCGCTCACGTTGCCCAACATGATTGGCTCGCTGCTGCACGACAACTGGGGCTTTTTGGGTTTGGTTATGTTCGCGCTCACATTTGGCTCGCCTGTGCTGTTTTTGTTGGCGTGTATTTTTGTGTACATTTGCCTACTGCGCCGCGTTTATCCAGCCATATTATTGCGTACCACGCGCCTGCTATTGCGTTTGCGCGAATGGATTATGGTTGATGTATTTTTCATCTCCATGTTGGTGGCGTACATTAAAATCCGCACCGTTGCCGAAGTGGAATTTGGCATGGCGTTTTGGTTGATGCCGATACTCACATTGCTGCTATTGCGTACCAGCATTGCCATTCCAAGTCATTGGGTGTATTACCAAATTCGCCGCCATAGCCACAGCGATTTATTGCAGGCTGCAAGCGATGAAATTTGTTGCACGCGCTGTTTGTATTTCCGCCCCAAAAGCGAAACGCGCTGCGGTGTGTGCGATTCCGAATTGTTTAATCGCCGACCACACAGCATTAAAGTTGCAGGCTGCTTTTTGCTCGCTTCCATTATTTTGTATCTGCCAGCCAACTTGTTGCCCATTATGATTTCGCAAAACCCGATGGAAAAAGAAATCAGCACCATCATGAGTGGCATTATTTATATGTGGAATGATGGCGATAAACTGATTGCGGCGATTATTTTTTCTGCCAGTATTGCCGTGCCAACGCTCAAAATCATCTCGCTGGCGATTTTGCTGTTTAGCGCGAAATACAAACTGCTCGCCCCGATTGGCACATTGTCGCTGCAATATCGGCTAACCGAAGCTGTGGGGCGTTGGTCTATGATAGACATTTTTGTCATTATTATTATGATGACAACTTTTCACACCCACATTGCGCGAGTAACGCCTGGCCCTGCTGCGATTTATTTTTGTTTGGTTGTGATTTTGACGATGCTGTGCGCCCATTTTTTTGATGTACGCTTGCTGTGGGATAAACACGAAAAACAACAAGCCAAACAAACAGAAATCGACCCAATATAGCCACACAAAAAGCAGCCTGCATTATTTAAATCCCATGTTGGGTTGCGACCCAACCTACTACCCCCATAAAACCATTATGACCCAACACACCCCAGAACCCACTCACACCGCCCAAGTCCGTGGCAGCCGCACGCTGGCATCAACCGTTTGGCTGATTCCTGTGGCGGCAGCCATAACAGGTATTTGGTTACTCACGCAACAAATCAACAGCAAAGGCCCAGAAATCAAACTTCTGATGGACAACGCAGACGGCATCGCCATCAACACCACCACCGTACGCGTGTTGAATGTAGAAGTCGGGCGCGTGAGTCATATCCGCCTGCGCCCCAATCAACAAGGCGTGGAAGTAACCGCGCAGCTAGACCGCGATGTTGCCGACATGATGCGTAAAGACACGCAATTTTGGGTGGTTAAACCGCGCATAGACCAAAACGGTGTAACAGGATTAGGCACATTGCTATCGGGTTCGTATATTTCGTTTGCCCCAGGTAGCAGCGAAGAAGAAGCCAGCGAGTTTAAAGTAGATGAATTGCCGCCCATTACCGCAATGGGGCAACAAGGTTTGCGCCTAAAACTGATTGGACGCAACAGCAAAATGATTGGCGTAGGCAGCCCTGTTTTGTATGAAAATCATATTGTTGGTACGGTAGAATCCTCCAAATTCAACCCAACTACACAAAACGTGGAATACAGTATTTTTGTACAAAGCCCCAACGAGAAGTTGATTCAAAGCAACAGCGAATTTTGGTTAGATAGCGGAGTGAATGTGCGTTTGGACGGCGGTGGTGTCAAAATTGATAGCGCACCACTTTCCGCCATTTTATCGGGTGCGATTTCGTTTACCACGCCTGCGGCAGCGGTTGGACAAAATGTGCAGGCTGCTTCTAATAATCAAGAATTTACCATTCACAACAGCCGCGCTGAAATTGAAAACCAACCTAGCGAACGCACTTTGTATTATGTGGCGTTTTTCAAGCAATCGATTCGCGGCTTGGACGTGGGCGCACCTGTGGAATACAAAGGCATTCGCATTGGCACAGTGGCGCAAGTGCCGTATTTTCAAGACGGCGATAGCCACAAATTATTGCAAAACGGCTGGATTCCCGTGCGCCTACGCATTGACCCAAATTTAATGGAGCAGGGCGATGTCGCACAAAGTCGTGAATATTGGCAACAACAAGTGCAGGCTGCTTTGAACCATGGTTTAATCGCCACGCTGGCAAGCAACAATTTGATTTTAGGCAGCAAAATGGTGGAATTGGTAGAAAACCCAAGCGTGCAAACCGTGAAGCCGCACACGCAATACGATGGACACACCGTTATTGCCACCGCCAGCAGCGGCGGTTTGGACGAATTACAAGCACAGTTATCCAGCTTGTTAGCCAAATTCAACGCCTTGCCACTGGATAAAACCGTAGGCGAACTCAATGGCAGCCTGCAACAGCTCAAAGCGACTTTGGCATCGGCAAACAAATTGATTTCGCAAAACAGCACGCAAAAAATTCCAGCCGAACTGAATGCCACTTTGCAAGAATTGCGTCAAACGCTACAAGGCGTGTCACCCCAATCGCCCGTGTATCAAGACATTCAGCAAACGCTCAACCAATTAAACCGCACCTTGCAAGACGCGCAACCGCTGATTCGCACGTTAAACGAAAAACCAAATGCGTTGATTTTTAACCACAGCGGACGCGACCCTGTGCCACAAGGAAAATAACATGAAAACATGGCTTTATCTTGCCAGCTTAACCGTACTGGCGGCTTGTTCCAGCACACCCACGCAGCATTATCAACTGCCCGATAGCGCGTTGTTGTTGCCCACTCAAACCGCCGCGCAAAAAGTAGTCAGCATCAAAGTGGTGCTGTCCGAACCCTTAAACGGCAGCAGTTTGTTGTATCAAAGCGATGCCAACACGCTGCACATCGCGCAACAGAATCTGTGGGCAAGTCCGCTGCATCAAAGCGTGGCGACTTCACTGGCAAACAAGCTCAATCGCCAACAAAGCAGCCTGCACTTTCGCCCAGCGGATTTGAATCACGCCAACCCAAACACGCTAACGGTTTACCTAGACCGCTTTCAAGGCAGCTACATGGGCGACACCGAAATCAACGGCTACGTGCAATGGCACGACCAACGCATGCGCCCAGTCCGCGCCGTTACGCCACAGCAAGGCAATGGTTACGATGCGATGTTGCGTAGCCTAGATGCTGGGCTGAACCAAATTGCCGCGCAGATTGTGATGCCATAAAGAGAACACAATACTATGCTATCCCTTAATTTAATCAACCACTTATTGCAACAAAATCCAAGCGTTTGCCACGAATTATCGGGCTACAACGGCTTGGTGCTTGCCGTTCGCGCAGGCAGCCTGCACATTGTGGGGCGATTCAACGAACACGGCTTGCTAGACCCGACGCGACGCTACCCCAACGCCAGCTTGATTTTGCACCCCGATGCCATTGGTCAAATCGTGCAAGGCAAAATGCCCAGTTTCAGCGATTTAGCCATTGAAGGCGATGCGGCGCTCGGCATGGGTATTTTGTTGCGTTGTAGCCAGTTGCGCTACACGCCACACGCCGATTTGCGTCGTTTACTGGGCGATGAAGTTGCACAAAAATGGCTTGCCCAAGCGTCCAAATGGGGCAATGTGTTACAAGTGGTGGGACAAGCCTTGCTGTTCCAAGCCAGCCAAATCGGCACGCAAAACACACGCGAACAAGCGTTGCAACAAGAATTAGCAGCCTGCACCGAAGAATTGCGCCAACTGCGCCAACGCATTGAGCAGTTGGAACGCCGCTAATCTTCATCACAAGGAAAACATCATGTCTATTTTGCAGTCAGACCAAATTCGCCCCGAAATTTTGGCGGTTCGCACCGTTGCCCAAACCGCCGTGTTTGAAATTCAATCGGTGGACTTGCGGTTTAGCAATGGCACACAGCGCACTTATGAACGCCTAACGCCTGCGCGTCGTCCTGCCGTTATGGTTTTGCCGATTGAAAATAATGAGTTAATTATGATTCGGGAATACGCCGTTGGCACGGAACGCCACGAACTCACTTGCGTAAAAGGCTTGATTGATGCAGGCGAAACGGCAGCGCAAGCCGCGAACCGAGAATTGCAAGAAGAAATTGGACACGGCGCAAACCATTTGACCTTTGTGCGCGAGTTGTATTCATCGCCCAGCCATATGTATAGCCCGATGCACGTTTTTATCGCGCAGGATTTGTATCCGTCTGTGTTGCAGGGTGATGAGCCAGAGCCGCTGCAAATCGTGCGTTTGCCCTTGTCGGATTTGGACGATTTGATTGGACAAAGCGAAATGGGCGATGCGCGGGTTTTGTCGGCGTTGATGTTGTTGCAGCGTTGGCTGCGTAGTTAAATATAGTGAATTAAATTTAGATTAGTACAGCGTTGCCAACTCCCTTATGTACTAGCTGTACACGGCGGTCGTTGTCGCCTTGTCCTAATCTAAATTTAGTCCACTACAAATCATATAAAAAAGTGCAGGCTGCTTTTTAACGGATTTTTCCGCTACAAAGCAGCCTGCACTTTTCAATACAATCAATTTATTTCGCCTGACAACATTTCCACTTTTGGCGCAACCAAACCACATAGCCCGATAAGCTGTACACAAAAAAGAATACAAACAACACCAAAGCTGGGTCTAGCACAAACAGCATCAAAAACAGCAGCAAGCCAATCATACCCATAAACGGCACTTTTAAATTGGGGCGAATTTCTTTGAAGCTCCAAAATTTCACTTGCGCGACCATGGATAAGCCTGCAAACAATGTCAGCAAAATCACCCACACGCTGGCGTGGTCAAACAAGCCGTTGTAGCCATAATCTAGCCACACCACGCTGGCGATTAAAGCGGCAGCAGTTGGGCTGGGAATGCCGATAAACCATTTTTTGTCCACTTTGCCAATGAGCGTGTTAAACAAGGCAAGGCGCAACGCGGCACACGCGCAATACACAAACGCCACGCAATAACCCAGTTTGCCAAATTGATACAAATGCCAGTTGTACACAATCAGGGCAGGGGCAACGCCAAAGCTGACCATGTCTGCCAAGCTGTCTAGCTGTTCGCCAAACGCGCTTTGGCTTTTGGTTAAACGTGCCACACGTCCGTCCATGCCGTCCAAAATCATGGCATAAAAAACCGAAATGGCGGCACTTTCAAAGCGTCCGTGCATGGATTGGGTAATCGCATAAAACGCGCAAAACAACGCCGCAATCGTGAACGAGTTGGGCAACAAATAAATGCTGTTTTCGCGCAATATTTGGATTTTGCTGCTGGTGCAGGCTGCTTTTTCTGTTTGCGCGGCTGAATCGGTTTCTGCTGTATTATCGGTATCGAGATTTTGTTGACTTTCTGTGTTCATACCTAACTCCGTTTTTTGAGTGCAGGCTGCTTTTTTGTATCACAGCAGCCTGCACTTTTTATGGATACCATTCCAGAAAAGTAAGCTAACAAGGCGACAACGCCTGCCGTATGCAAATAGCACATAAGGGCGTTGGCAACGCGGTTAGATTATTTTTATGGATTGGTATTACTTCAAGCCCAGCACATCTTGCATATCAAACAAGCCTGTATCGCGCTCGCTCAACCACACTGCCGCGCGAACTGCACCTGCGGCAAACGTCATGCGACTGCTGGCTTTGTGTGTGATTTCTACGCGTTCGCCATCGGTCGCAAACAAAGCCGTGTGGTCGCCCACCACGTCGCCTGCACGAACGGTTGCAAAACCAATCGTTTTCGGGTTGCGCGCGCCTGTGTGTCCTTCGCGTCCATACACCGCGCATTCTTTCAAATCACGCCCCAAAGCATTGGCAATCACTTCGCCCATACGCAACGCCGTACCGCTTGGCGCATCAACCTTGTGGCGATGGTGCGCTTCAATAATTTCAATGTCGTAGCCTTCGTTGAGCACACGCGCAACGGTGTCCAAAATGTGGAACGTTAAATTCACGCCCACGCTGTAATTGGCGGCAAACACAATACCGTGTTGCTGCGCCGCGTTTTGAATCGCCGCTTTGCCTGCGTCATCGTAACCCGTTGTGCCGATAACCATTTTAATGCCACGCGCCGTGCAGGCTGCTATGAGCGGCAACGAAGCGTCTGGGCGCGTAAAATCAATCACCACATCGGCTTGATTCAATGCCGCATCGTAGTCTGACGTGATGTTTACATCTGTTTTGATGCCAATCGCGTAACCAGCGTCCAAGCCCAATGCGTCCGATTGAGCGCGTTCCAACGCGCCGACCAAAGTAGCATTGGGATTCGCGCAAACCGCTTCCACCAACACTTTGCCCATACGTCCGTTTACGCCTGCAATCGCGATTTTTACTGTGTTACTCATTGTGCTGTACCTTGTTGTTTATTGGCGATTTCTTGACGTGCATAATCCAAAGCATCGCCTTCTACGCGAGACACCAAGCCATTTGCATCAAAAAATACCGCCAAAGTGCGCGATTCTTTCACTTTGCCGCCGCGTGTTACTTGATAAAAATAATCCCAACGGTCTTGACGGAAGCTCGGGCGCAGCAACGGCATACCAATTTCCATGGCAACTTGTTGGCGTGACATACCTGTTTTGACCGCCAACACCGCTTCGGCTTCCAATGGAATGCCTTGTACCACAGGCAATTTATAATAAGGCAGTTTTTCTACCACAGTCGGGGTGCAGGCATTTAAGCCCAATAATGCAGCAACAGCTAAAACAAAGGGTTTCACGTTTGCAACCTTTCATTCAAAAATCAGATAAATTGGAAAGATACCACACTCGCCCTTGTCAAAATAGTTTTATTGAAAACTTTTATCATCAAAGTACTGGGCAAATGGATAAAAGATGCTATTATACGGCAATTCATACGCTTACTAACACTATCTCAATCAACAGGAAAGAATTTGTATATGAACAATATTTCACAATTAAAAGACAATGGTTTAAAAGTAACAGGCCCGCGCCTAAAAATCTTGGATTTATTTGAAACCCACGCAGGTGCACATTTGAGTGCGGAAGATGTTTATCGTATTTTGCTGGACGAAGGCATTGAAATTGGCGTGGCAACCATTTATCGCGTTTTGACTCAATTTGAACAAGCAGGCATTTTGTTGCGCCACCATTTTGAAACAGGCAAAGCGGTGTACGAATTAAATCAGGGTGGACATCACGACCACATTGTGTGCGTCAAATGCGGCTCTGTAACCGAATTCCACAACGAAGAAATCGAAAAATTGCAAGACAAAATTGCCCAAGAAAACGGTTTCCGCATTGTGGACCACGCATTGTATATGTATGGTGTGTGCAGTTCGTGCCAAAGCAAAGAGAAACGATAAAAACCCAAAAAAGCAGCCTGCACTTTTGTTGATTTAAAGTGCAGGCTGCTTTTTATATGGCGGATTTAATTTATAGTGAATTAAATTTAGATTAGTACAGCGTTACCAACTCCCTTATGTACTAGTTGTACACGGCGGTCGTTGTCGCCTTGTCCTAATCGAAATTTAATCCACTATACTACATTAAGCAGCCTGCAACGGCTTCACTTTATCAAACAAACGATAAAAATTCGCGCTGGTTGTGGCGGCGATGTTTTCTAGCGAATCGCCACGCAGTTGTGCCAAAAATTCGGCGGTGTGGCGCACATAAGCAGGCTCATTAGGTTTGCCGCGATGTGGGGCTGGGGCTAAAAATGGTGCATCGGTTTCCACCAAAATGCGGTCTAGCGGACAATATTGCGCGGCGGCTTGAATGGCTTTGGCGTTTTTGAACGTGAGTATGCCCGAAAAAGAAATATAGCCGCCCATGTCCAGCACCGCTTTGGCAAAATCGGTATCTTCGGTAAAACAATGGATTAGTATTTTTTCGGCTTGTTGTTCGCGCAACAGGCGGAGTGTGTCGGCAGCGGCATCGCGTGTATGCACAATCAACGGTACTTGGGCGCGTTTGGCGGCGCGAATGTGTGTGATAAAACGGTTGTGCTGCCACGCCAAATCGCCCTCGCACCAATGGTAATCCAAACCTGTTTCGCCAATGCCGACCACTTTGGGGTGTTGCGCGTGTTGCACCAATTCGTTTTCGGAGAACTCGGCAGCGGTTTCGCTATCGGGGTGAACGCCCACGCTGGCATAAATGTGTTCGTGCGCTTGGGCTAGGGCAAACACTTCGTCAAAGGTGTTGCGGCTCACGCTAATGGCAAGGGCTTGGCGTACTTGGTTGGCGGTCATGTTGGCGAACACTTCGGGCAGGCGGTTGGCAAGTCCTTCAAAATTGATGTGGCAATGGGAGTCTATTAAAAACATGATGTTATGTATGATTTAAAAAGCAGCCCTGAACCCTTTGCAAAACCATCTTTGGTGCATTTCTTCGTGATGCGCTTCTCTAATGCTTGACAATATTTCAATATTGCCTGCGCGTTATACGATGCTATCACTTTGAACTGCACTCAAATCTGGGGCTTTGCAAAGGGTTCAGCCTGCACTTTGAATCCAGCAAAAAGTGCAGGCTGCTTTGTGGTTGCAAAATAGTTTACAGCGTATAAGTAGCGCGTTCGTTTGCCAGCAAGCCCGACAAAATCGCTTCAAACAAGGCTTTGGCTTTTACGCCCGAATCGTCCGAACTAAATGCCAAGCCGATGCCTTTGGGGCGACCGCTCGCGCTGGGATTGGCGTTAATCCAGCATACATTGGATTTGATGAACAATTTATCGGTACGCGCAGGGCCAACCAATTCCAATACCAACAACACTTCTTCGCCCATTGTGAATTTGTCGTTAGACGGCAAAAACACGCCGCCGTATTCCAAAAACGACATATAGCTCATGTAAATAATCGGTTTACTTTCCAAGCGTAGTTGCAACATACGACCTGGTGCGCTAGCTGGGGCGGCGGCAGGTGTGGCTTGCGGAGCAGGAGAACTCATAATAATTCCTTCAAAACAACAAATAAATAAAAAATGCAGGCTGCTTTTGTTTATTTAGACTTCGCAGTCAGCATCAACAAATATTCGCCCAATAAATTTTCGGCTTGCATTTTAACATTGAGACTGTGATGTCCGTAAGGGTGCAAGCGATTTAGCTGGGCAATCAACGCAAAAAGTGTGGCAGGATTGGTTTTTTGCGCCATACGTTGCAGGCTGCTTGCGTGGTGCGGATAGTACAACGGTGGCATAGATTGCGTTGCCAAAGACATATCAATCAACCATTTATGTAGCCAATCCAACAGCACCGCCAACGGTAATTTTTGTTTATCAAATTCTGCTGCGTAATCCAAAATCGCCAGCAAACGCGGTTCTGCCAAAATCGCCAACAAACGCTCGCGCAAATCATCTTGCTCGGGATTGTGTTCAAACAACGGCGCGTGGCTGTGAAATGCCAGTAGCTGCTCGGCTTGTTCTGCGTGCTCGGGCTGCTGGTCGCGCCAATAGTGCAAGGCTTGTTCGGGCGATGGCGCAGGCAAGGTCAAAGCGCGACAACGGCTTTTGATGGTGGGCAACAAGCGGTCGCGGTTGTGCGACACCAGCAAAAAAACCACAGCTTCGGGCGGCTCTTCCAGCATTTTGAGCAAAGCATTGGCAGCCTGCACATTCATGCTTTCGGCAGGATAAATCAGCACCACACGCCGTCCGCCACGCACCGAAGTCTGCGTTAAAGGCTCTAAAATCGCGCGAACGGCATCGATTTTGATTTGTTGCAATTTACGCGCATTGCCTGTTTCGCTGCTATCGGGCTGTTCGGGCGTGAGCGAATAAAAATCGGGGTGCGCGTGTTGGGTAAACAAATGACACGATGGACATTGCCCACACGCTTCGTGATTGGATTGTGGCTGCTCGCACAACAAGGCTTGGGCAAAATGCGTGGCAAATGCGCTCTTGCCTGTGCTTTCTTTGCCAACCAGCAACCATGCGTGATGTAGCTGCTGCCAATGCTCGGTCAGTTGTTGCCAAGCGGTTTGATGCCAAGGGTAAATCATGTGCAGGCTGCCTTATTTTCGCCAGCTAATTTTGTCGGACAAAGGAACTTCGTGCGGATTGATTCGCGCATTGTCTTCCTGCCCCAAATTAACCAGTTTTCGTAATTTGGTTATATAGTTATTAACATCTAGTCCACGCCCAAAGCGTTGCGCTTCCCACAGCGTTTCTGCCAAGGCTTCCATCATATCGTGTTCGGCGCGAACCCAATCGTCATTGTATTTGGCGCACAGTTGCGCGTGAATGTCGCGTATGCCAAACGGCTGGTCAATCGCCACTTGCTCTTGAATCGATAAGTGCATAGACAAATGCAAAAATGGGTTGCTTTCGCCTTTATCGGGTGTCCATTCGTAGTCCAAATATTGCTCAATATTGTCCAAAATGGGCGCGTATTCGGTGTGCGCTTGCAAAATGCGTAAGGCTTTGGTTTGCAGCGCGTCCAGTTGCACGGGCGCGAAACGCAATCGCCACACATGGGCAAAAAATTGGCGAACATCGTGGGTGTTTACGTCATACATATCCAAGCAGCCTGCACTTCTATACAAAATAAAAGCGCGTATTATAAAGGATTGTTTTGCAGGCTGCTTAAAACTTGTGTACAATCGCCATTCTCATTTGGGGGCGACTTTGGTTTCGACGGGGGTTGCAAAGCAAATGCGGGCATACCGAGTTCTCAGAGACTCGTAAAACACTGAATCAAAATAGTCGCAAACGACGAAACTTACGCTTTGGCTGCTTAATGCCAAGCTGTTGCAGCAGTTGGTCGATGGACTGTGTAGGGTCAAACCTACGGCAACATCATTTTACATTGACTGGTTTTGTGTCGGGTTACTTGGCACAAAATAAGATTTAAGGTAGCTGGTTTTCTGAAAGCCTGTCTGTCGGCGCGATGAAGACGAGACTTTTAAGTTGGCAAGACTAAGTATGTAGAACGCTTTGTAGAGGATTTTCGGACGGGGGTTCAATTCCCCCCGCCTCCACCAAATATCAAACACCTGAAAATTTTTGGATTTTCGGGTGTTTTTTTGTTTGATGTTGTGCAGGTTGCTTTTTATCCTCCCGCCAAATCCAACACAAAAATCTTCGATTGTCGCGCTTGGGCAAGATATTGTTCACGCCGCTCGTTAGGCAAATCGGCAACGCTTGCTGGCACAAAACCGCGCTCCTGAAACCAATCGGTTGCGCGAGTGGAAAGCGCGAATAATCGTGTTTTGCCCTGCGCTTTGGCTTCTTGCACCAAATGTGCCAGCAAATGCTCGCCATAACCACCGTCTCGCGCGTGTTGCGACACGGCAAGACACGCCAATTCTGCGGCATTGGCTTGGTTGGCAAAGGTTTTCAATTCCACGCAACCGCTAATCTGGCGGTCGTGTTCCAGTACATAAAACTGCGCCAAATGCGCTTCCAAATATTCGCGGCTGCGCGGCAACAACACGCCCTGCTCGGCAAGGGGCTGAATCAGCGCGATGATGTCGGCAATGTCGCGGCTTTGGGCGCGGCGAATGTGGATAAACGGATTTTGGGCGATAGATGTGCCTGCACCGTGTCGCGTAAACAATTCGCGCAATAAATCGCCCTGCTGCACGCCCGATAGAATTTGTACGCGCGATATGCCCTGCTGCACGGCATCAATCGCGGTTTGCAGCAAATGCGTTTGATGCGGCAAGATTTGTTGTTCGCGCAATAATTGTTGTGCTTGTTCGGCGGTCAATTCGGAGTGCAGGCTGCTTTGCGCGTTCATGATGCCTGATTCGGGTATCAAAAAAATCAATTTTTCGGCGGACACGGCTTGTGCGATGTGTTGGGCGACTTCGTCCATTGGCAAATGGTAAATTTGCCCACTTGCCGATGCGGCGAGCGGCGACACTAGCACCACTGAACCATCGTTAAGCGCGTGGGTGATGCCTGCGCCATCTACTTTTCGCACGCCGCCTGTGTAGAGCATATCCACGCCGCCTAACACGCCCAGCGGTTTTGCCGATAGGAAATTGCCTTGTGCAATGCGTAGGCGTGGCGTGCGTTGCGGCGAGTGGGCAAATCCGAGCGACAAAGCAGCCTGCACATCGTAATTTAATTCGCCGTTAATTTGTTTGACCCAGCGGATTAGGGTTTCATCGCAAATCAGCCGTTGCGATTGTTCGCGTATGATGTATTGATTTTGTTGGCATAATTGGCGCAACTGGGTGTCCACGCCATGCACCAGCACCAAGCGTACACCCAATGCGGCAAGCAAATTCAAATCGGCAGCCAAAGTCGGCAAAATAGACGGCTGCAACAAGGCACTCGCCAGCCCAACCACCACAGTTTTGCCGCGCAAATAGTGAATATACGGCGCGGCTTCACGAAAAGCGTGAACAAAAGTATTTTCCATAAACACCTAATAAAAAGCAGCCTGCATAAAAAAAACGCGGCTTTCAACACCGCGTTTTTCAATCAACCAAACCAATCTACGCGCCCAACAACACCCAGTAAAACAACTGCATCACCAGCACTGCCATTGCAGCAATCGTGGCAATCGTCCAGTTGGTGTCGTTTGCTGCTTGCACCACCACAGGCGCAACCGCAGCAGGATTGACTTGTGTGCTAGGCAAGCCGCCTGCCGCGATTTGCGTGGACGGCAACGACATACCCTGACCATCGCCCACCAGCGTGAATACCAAGCTATCGGTATGAATCGTAATATTATTTTGTGGCGAATCCGCACTCAAAGACGCGCTCATCGCAGGCGTGTTCACCGCAGGCTGTACCGAAATTTGTGGCAACTGCGCATTCACGCTGTCTCTGTCCATTAGGTTAAACGCAAACGGCTCGCCCACTTCGGCAAAAGTCGGCTTGTCGGCGGCTTTCGGTTCGCGGTAGGTAAGCGGTTTTTGTGCGTGTTTTATCGCGCTCATCGCGGCAACGGTTTTAACCAGTTTGGGCGATTGCGGTGGCTCGGGCAGCACTTCGGGTTCGGCTTTTTTGGCGACTTCTGCATCGCGCGATTTGCCAAAACCAAACCAAGAACGCACGTGCTGCTCGGCATCATCGTCCATGCTAGTGGACGATTTTTTTGCCGCAGGTGCAGGCTGCTTTTCCTGCTCAATCACATCATTTTGTGCTTGCTTTTTGGACTTTTTGACCAGCTTAAACGAATAATCGCAATGCGGACACAAAGCCTGACCGTCACTTTTTTTCAAATCTTTGGTATCCAACGACACTTGCTCGGTGCAGTTGGGGCAGCTAACAGTAATTTTACTCATTGCTATTTCTTTCCATTATTTCTTCGTGCCACTCAAACACGCCCAGCCTTGCTCGGTTTGCGCTGGGTGCATATCAAACCATTGGGCATAAATCGCGCTCATTTCGTCAATTTGCTCGTCTAGCAAACCCGACAGCACAATGCGTCCGCCTGTTTTGGTGCGGCTTGCCAACATTTCGCCCAGCATACGCAATGGATTTGCCAAAATATTGGCAACCACGACATCAAATTGCCCAGCAGGAACTTGGTCTGGCAAATAAAAAGCAGCCTGCACTTGGTTTTGCGCGGCGTTGTCGTTGCTGGATTTAATCGCTTGTGGGTCAATGTCCACGCCTGTTGCGCTGCCTGCACCCAGTTTGAGCGCGGCAATCGCTAAAATGCCCGAACCGCAACCGTAGTCCAACACGGTTTCGCCGCCTTTCAGGTTTTGGTCTAGCCATTGCAAACACAAATGCGTGGTTGGGTGGCTGCCTGTGCCAAACGCCAAACCTGGGTCAAGACGCAAGTTAATCGCGTTGGCATCGGGCGTTTCGTGCCAAGTGGGCGTTATCCACAAACGCTCGGAAATGCGAATTGGGTCAAACTGCGATTGAGTCAAACGCACCCAATCTTGTTCTTCTAGCGATTCTACTTCATACGCAGGCAGTGGCATTTCGGCTTCTTGAGCGGCGGCGGCAATAGCAGCCTGCACATCGGCATCGGCATCAAACAAAGCAATAATGCGGCTTTGCTGCCAAATTTGATGAGACGGCATATCGGGTTCGCCAAAAATCGGCTGTTCGGCATCGGTGCCTGCGAATGCGTCTTCAATCGCGCTGGACAATGCGCCGTGGTTCATGAGCGCGTCTGAAAACGCTTCGGCTAGGGATTCGGGTAGGGGAATGTAGGCTTGTTGGTAGGACATAGTGGTCAGTCTGTGCAGGCAGCCTGCACGTTAAATTCATAAAAAAATGAGCGTATTTTAACGTAAACAAGCAGCCTGCATGGGATTTTTTACGCGAAATCGGATGCAGGCTGCTTGATGCGTTACAACAAAAACACAGTCGCCAAACCCAAGAAAATCAAAAATCCGCCCGAATCGGTAACGGCGGTAATCAAAACCGAGCTGCCCAATGCAGGGTCGCACCCCAGTTTTTCCATTGCCACAGGAATCAACACGCCCAACACGGCGGCAAGCAGCAAATTGAGCGTCATGGCGGCAACCATCACCAAGCCAATGCCCACGCTGCTATACAGCAACCACGACACCAAGCCCATGACGCTACCCCAAATCAAGCCGTTTACCAATGCCACGCCCACTTCTTTTTTAAGCAAGCGAGCAGCCTGCGCGGTAGAAATTTGCGCGTTTGCCATGGCGCGGACAATCATGGTAATGGTTTGATTGCCCGAATTACCACCAATGCCTGCCACAATCGGCATCAAGGCAGCCAGCGCAACAATTTGGGCGATGGAATGCTCAAACGCGCCAATCACGCGGCTGGCAACAAACGCGGTTACTAAGTTCACTGCCAACCAAACCCAGCGATTTTTAACTGAATCCCACACAGGCGCGAACAAGTCTTCTTCATCGCTCAAACCTGCCATGTTCAACATATCGGCTTCGGTTTCTTCGCGAATAACGTCCACCATTTCGTCCACCGTTAAGCGGGCGATGAGTTTTTTGTTTTCGTCTACCACAGGTGCGGTAATCAAGTCATAACGCTCAAACGCGGTGGCGGCTTCCACCACATCATCGCTGGGGCGGAATTTGACGACTTCTCGCGCCATGATGTTTTCCACCAAATCTTCGGGGTCGGCAACCAGCAATTTGCGAATGGGCAACACGCCTTGCAAGATGTCGTGGTCGTCCACTACAAAGATTTTGTCGGTGTGGTCGGGCAGGCTGTCAAAGCGGCGCAAATAACGCAGCACCACTTCGCAGGTAACATCGGCACGAATGCTGACAATATCAAAATTCATAATCGCGCCGACTTGATCGTCTTCGTAGGACAAAGCAGCCTGCACTTGGGCGCGTTCTTCTTCGTCCAAATCTTTTAGGACTTCTTGCACCACGTTGTCGGGCAAATCTTCCACCAAATCTGCTAAATCGTCTGCGTCCATGTCTTCCATAGCCGCAACCAATTCTTGTGTGTCCATGCTTTCAATCAGGCTTTCGCGCACGGCATCGGACACTTCTAGCAACACGTCGCCGTCTTCTTCGGGAATCGCCAATTTCCACACCAACACGCGCTCTTTGGGTGGCAAACTTTCTAGCACCAACGCCACATCGGCTGGGTGCAATTCGTGCAGCACGCCAATCAGCATTTGCAGCTGGGCGTTGATGAGTGGTTCTTCTAGCGTGTTGTTTTCGGTGATGAAGCTATAAAACGGTAATAACTGTGATGCGAGTTTGTGGATTTGTTCGATGTCGGCAGCCATGCGTTCAGCATCGTTGGCAAATTGTGGTTGATTTTGTTCCATAAAATACTCCGCCTGCCTGCTGGCAAGCGAACCATTCAGGCAAGATGATTAGGGGTGTTGAATAATAATTGCGAACAAACTGGGAAGGTCGTCCATATTGTTGTGTGCCGTGTGGCAAATGGTTGAAAACGGCGCGTATTGTACACGAAAAAGTGCAGGCTGCTTTGTTAATCTAAAAGCAGCCTGCACTTTATTTAATAGATTTTCTGTGAAACAAGTGTTTCATCAGCCGTAAGGTGGGATAAATCCCAGACCTGACAAGTTTTAAATTAAAAGTATAATGCGCGAAGTTTAAACAACCAAATGGACAACACCATTCATTCACTAGAAGAATATTTCGCTCGCATACCCGATACCAGACGTGGAGCAGGCAAACGCTATAATCTAGCCAAAACACTTACAGTCATTGTCGTTGCCATTTTGGGCGGTGCGAAAGGTAATCGCGAAATAGGTGCATTCCTTTCTAATAATATTGATGAATTAAAACAATATCTTGCATGGGATAGAGATAATACACCCAGTTACGAAAAAATCCGCACATCAGAAACCTAGAGACCAAAGGTTTGGTTTTGACATTAGATGCCTTACATTGTCAAAAAAAGTCTCGTAGAGATTGATGAATTGGGGCAGTTTTACGTTGTGGGTGTTAAAAAAGGCGCAATCCGATTATTCAAAGAGTTTCAAGAACTTCAGAATAATCAAATACTTTCCAAAATTCAAACAACGGAAAGACAGAAAGGCGCACAAATTCAACGTGAAGTTGCTCTTTATCCATGTACACAATGGGTTAGCCAAAATTGGCAATCATCTAAACGCATGATTGTTGTTACAAATACGAAAATAGAAGCAGATGGTTCGCGCAAAGTGGAACAACACTTTTATTTAAGTAACTATCATCATGATAATGTAGAATTTTTTGCTAAAACGATTCGCAACCATTGGGGTATTGAAAATAATCTCCACTGGGTTAAAGATGTTCACTTTAAAGAAGATAACTCTTTAATTCGCAATAGCAATTCAGCATTTATTTATTCTATATTATTTAGTTTAGTGTTAAACATAGTACGGCTTTACGGTTACAAATCTTGGAAACCATGGTTAGCTCATTTTGCGAATCGCATTGACCGTATTGTGGCTGTTATTTAAAACTTGTCAGGTCTGGGATTTATCCCACCTTACGCATATATCAACATACCATGTGAATACCGCTCAATCCAAGAACTCAAATCACAAAAATATTCTTTTGATTAGGGCAGATTTAAAATGTCTCACACCCGTCAAATTCTGCTACCATACTACTGCGCAGTACCGTTTTAGTTAAAGTTTTACCACTTTTTAATCAACCTAAAAACAAGAGGTCTTTTTATGATTCGCCGCATTCTCCCTATATTGGTTCTTGCCATTTTAATTTCAGCCTGCGGTTCAGAAACGCCTTCATCTCAAAATTCAAATAATAGTGCAGCACCTGTTGCTTCCGCAGCCAATGTTGCCACATCTCCCACCGCCAATCCCAATATGGAAACATTATTGGTTGGCAGCGAAGTTCTCTATGAGCCATTTGAATTTAAAGATGAACACGGTCAGCCGCAAGGTTTTGAAATTGAAATGATGACCGAAATTGCCAAAGCTGCTGGCATGAATATTCAAGTGATTGATGTTCCGCGTAATACAGCGGAAACAACACTTAACAGCAACAAATACCAAGTATTTATTTCTGCCATGTCTCGTTCGCCTGAACGTCTTGAAAAATTAGATATGGGTGAACCTTATTTGGAATACGAACACGCCTTATATGTTTTGGATACGCCAGAAAATGCTAATTTGCGCACAATAGAAGATTTCAAAGGTAAAAATATTGCTGTTCACAAGGGTAGCAGTGGCAATATTGCCAAAATTAAAGAATGGGAAGCTAATCCTGTTTTATCAGACTCGTTCTTCTTGAGTCTGAAGAACACATCAGCAGATAAAGCAGATGCAACTTTGGGTGACTCGCGCGTTATGCAATATTATCTGACTAAAAATCCAGGCGTCAAAGCAAGGTTGATTATGATACGTGATGGCAAAACAGGTATTTCGTTTGCAGTTAAAAAAGGAAACACCACATTGCTTAACAAGTTAAACGATGGTTTGGCTAAAATTAAAGCTAATGGCACATTTGATGCACTGATAATTAAATGGTTTGGTAGCAAAGAATAATTCATTTTGTCATCATAAAAATGCAGGCTGCTTTTTCAATCATCAAAAAGCAGCCTGCATTTTCATTTAATCACTAAAACGCTTCCCCAACCTTAACCCCACCTGCCACATCTTTGGGCGAAGCCAGTTGCGCGGTCAAGGCTTGCGCGGCGGCAAATTCGGGCGTGTTCATCACTGATTGCGCTTGTTTGGGCGACAACGTGCCAGCCATGTTTTGCCAACGCGCTGCCAGATGCGGATTGTGTGGCGCAGCAAAATCTTGGCGCAATTCGTCCACCAAATCAGGGCGATTGCACACCAGCACAATATCGCAACCTGCGGCAAACGAAATCGCTGCACGTTCGCGAATGCCACCCACACCGCACGCGCCTTCCATCGTTAAATCGTCCGAAAAAATCACGCCGTCAAAGCCAATTTGTTCGCGCAACACGGTTTTGAGCCAATGGCTAGAAAACCCAGCAGGCTGGCTATCCACTTGCGGATACACAACATGAGCAGGCATAACCGCAGCCATGCCCTGCACTGCCAACGCAGCAAATGGCGCGATGTCGGCTTGCCACAATTCATCAAAATGACGATTGTCTTGCGGCAAAACATGATGACTGTCGCCCTCCACAAAGCCATGCCCTGGAAAATGCTTGCCACACGATTTCATGCCACCGCGATTTAAACCTTTTTGCAACGCCAATGCCAAATCCAGCACGATTGCAGGCTGCTTGTGAAAACTGCGGTTGCCAATCACAGCGCATTGTCCCCAGTTCAAATCCAGTACAGGCGTAAACGATAAATTCACGCCACACGCGGCTAATTCGGTTGCCAATACCCAGCCCACTTGCTCGGCAGCGTGTTGCGCGACTTCTGCGCCTTGCGTGTCCCACAATTCGCCCAACACGCTCATGGCAGGCAAGCGCGTGAAGCCTTGAATAAAGCGTTGCACACGTCCGCCCTCGTGGTCCACCGCAATCACAAGTTCTGGCGAGCGTAATGATTTGATGTCGTGGCACAATTTTTTAAGTTGGGCGATATCTTGAAAATTGCGGCGGAACAAAATCACACCGCCAATGGCTGGGTCTAGTAAGCGTTGGCGGTCGTCTGCGGAGAGTTCATAGGCGACAACGTCTGCCATGACTGCGCCACGTGGAAGTTGAATGGTCATTTAGTGGTTCTCTTATTCAAAATATCAAGCAGCCTGCACTTGATGGTTGATTCAAAGTGCAGGCTGCTTTTTGTATTAATTAAACAACCAAGGTTGCGCTTGTTTGCGTTTGGCTTCAAATGCCTTGATTTCGTCTTCGTGTTGCAAAGTCAAACCAATTTCGTCCAAACCGTTAAGCAAACAATGTTTTCGGTGTTCGGTAATGTCAAATTTGAACACATCGCCGCTGGGTGTGGTCAATTCCTGTTTTGCCAAGTCAATAGACAGTTGATAGCCCTCGTTAGCAAAGGTTTCTTGGAATAATTGTTCCACTTGCTCTTCGTTCAACACAATCGGCAACAAGCCATTTTTGTAGCAGTTGTTGAAGAAAATATCGGCAAAGCTCGGTGCAATCACAGCGCGAAAACCGTAATCGTCCAAAGCCCAAGGCGCGTGTTCGCGACTTGAACCGCAACCGAAATTTTTGCGCGTGAGCAGAATTTGTGCGCCTTGATAGCGTGGGAGATTGAGCGAAAATTCTGGGTTCAACGGGCGTTTGCTGTTTTCCATACCTGGTTCGCCGTGGTCAAGATAACGCCATTCATCAAAACAATTCACGCCAAAGCCGCTGCGTTTGATGGATTTGAGAAATTGTTTGGGGATAATGGCATCGGTATCGACATTGCTGCGGTCTAGTGGGGCAACAATGGCGGTTATTTGTGTAAAGGCTTTCATAGTTTGCGTTCTGTTTTATCTAAAAAAATAGTAAAAGAAGGTGCAGGCTGCTTGTTGACATTGCAAAGCAGCCTGCACTTTTATCCATTAACGGAAAGTTGGCACGCCGTTTTTGTACACACGTTGTGCTTCGCCGTGACGTGCAGTTTCCTGTTGTTGCTCGTCCAAGTCTTGTTTGGCTTTGCCTACTTCGTATTCTTTATGTTCCCACGAAGTCGCATTGCTGCTGATGTGGCTGCGTGTGTCAGCACAAGCTGCCAAAGTTAGAGTGATTACACCTAAAATCATTGCTTTTTTCATACAAAATATCCTTAATAAGTAAAATAAATAGAAAATAAAACAGAACAAAAAACATCATGCAATTATCGTGCAAATTTCTGTTTATTTTTTTAATTTAACGTTTTTTAACTTAATGGTTATTTGAAGTAGACGGCTCGGTTGAAATGTTTAGACATCTCGCTCGATAGTGAGCCATCAAATTCTGTATTTCCAAGTGAATTTATCGCCTAAAATTCAATTGGATTTTGAAGCTTGCATTTTATAGTGAATTAAATTTAGATTAGTACAGCGGTGCCAATTCCCTTATGTACTAGTTGTACACGGCGGTCGTTGTCGCCTTGTCCTAATCTAAATTTAATCTACTATAATTAATTTATTGAATTGATGCCAAGAAAATAAACGAATGCCCCGAAATACGGGGCATCCATTCAAAATCAAACGGCTGATTACATTGCTTGTTTAACTTCTTGAGCCGTATCGGTTACAGCATGGCCTGCTGCGCTAATGTCTTTGCCTGCGCCCGAAATGGTATTGCAAGCAGATAATACTGCCATAGAAGTCAATGCGATTAACAACAATTTTTTCATGTGTAGCTCCTTATAAAGAGTGGAAGTCAATTTGCAGTTGCCTGCACAAGCAGCATAACAAGATTGCATCAAAAAAACAAACTAATTTTTAAAAAACGGGTTATTTTTACGTTTTATAGTGCAGGCTGCTTTTGATTTACGCCATTTCGCGCACATCAACAAAATGCCCCATCACCGCCGCCGCCGCTGCCATTGCAGGGCTAACCAAATGCGTGCGACCACCATTGCCTTGACGACCTTCAAAATTACGGTTGGACGTAGAAGCACAGCGTTGTTGCGGTTCAAGGCGGTCAGCGTTCATCGCCAAGCACATTGAGCAACCCGGTTCACGCCATTCAAATCCTGCGTCAATAAAGATTTTGTCCAAACCTTCTTGTTCCGCTTGCTGTTTCACCAAACCCGAGCCTGGCACGATTAACACGCGCTGCACATTTGCCGCTTTCGTGCGACCTTTTGCCACTTTCGCTGCTTCACGCAAATCTTCAATGCGGCTGTTGGTGCAAGAGCCGATAAACACGATGTCCACAGGAATTTCATTCAATGGCGTGCCAGCCGTCAAACCCATGTATTCCAAAGCGCGTTCCATGCCAGCGCGTTTTACCGCGTCTTGTTCATCGGCAGGATTCGGAACTACGTTGCCGATTTCCAACACCATTTCAGGTGATGTTCCCCAAGTAACTTGCGGTTCAATGTCTTCCGCTTTGAAACGGTAAACTTGGTCAAATTCCGCACCTTCGTCTGAAACCAAAGTACGCCAATATTCAACCGCTTTATCCCAATCTTCGCCTTTTGGTGCGAATGGGCGACCTTTTACATAATCAATCGTCGTATCGTCCACCGCCACAATGCCCGAACGTGCGCCTGCTTCAATTGCCATATTGCACAAAGTCATGCGACCCTCCATGCTCAAACTGCGAATTGCCGAGCCGCCAAATTCAATCGCGTAACCCGTGCCGCCAGCCGTGCCGATTTGTCCGATGATGTAGAGAGCCACGTCTTTTGCGGTAACGCCAAATTTCAGGCTGCCTGAAACGTCAATCAACATAGATTTGGATTTTTTCGCGGTAATACATTGCGTTGCCATCGTGTGTTCCACTTCGGACGTGCCAATGCCGTGCGCCAACGCACCAAACGCGCCATGTGTAGAAGTGTGCGAGTCGCCGCAAACGACGGTCATACCAGGTAATGTCGCCCCTTGTTCAGGCCCCATAACGTGAACAATGCCTTGACCTTTATCCATAAATGGAAAATACGCCAATGCGCCAAATTCTTTAATATTGCTGTCCAACGTGTTCACTTGCAATTTAGAAATCGGGTCTTGAATGCCCTTATCCCAATCGCCTGTTGGCGTGTTGTGGTCGGCGGTAGAAACCACGCTGTCAATGCGCCATAATTTGCGCCCTGCCATTTTCAAGCCTTCAAATGCTTGTGGGCTGGTCACTTCATGCACCAAATGGCGGTCAATATACAGCAGCACCGTGCCGTCTTCTTCTTCGCGGACGATGTGGCTATTCCAAAGTTTGTCGTATAGGGTTTGTGCCATGACTTTGTCTTTATATATATCAAATAGAAAGGCGGAATTTTAGGTTTTTTGGACATAATCTGCAAGAACATTTTGTCAATCGCACAAAATAAATCGGTATAAATTAGACATTGCGACTTATTTTAGACAAATTGTCCAATTTGATTATGGTAAAATACGCGTTTTTAAAGTGCAGGCTGCTTTTTAAGATGAATCCAACCCGAAAAATCATACACATAGACATGGACGCATTCTACGCATCGGTAGAATTGCGCGAGCAGCCGCATTTGTGCGGATTGCCTGTGGTGGTGGCGTGGGACGGTGCGCGCTCGGTGATTTGCGCGGCATCGTATGAAGCGCGGCAATTTGGTTTGCGCTCGGCAATGCCTGTTGCCACGGCAAAGCGACTGTGTCCGCAAGCGGTTTTTGTGCCGCCGCATTTTGATTTGTATCGGCAAGTGTCGCAACAAATTCACACGATTTTTCAATGCTATACCGATTTGATTGAGCCGATTTCGTTGGACGAAGCGTATCTGGACGTAACGCAAAACAAGCAGCAGTTGCCCTATGCCAGCCAAGTCGCCAAACAAATTCGCGCCGAAATTTTGGCACAAACAGGATTGACCGCCAGCGCAGGCATCGCACCGAATAAATTTTTGGCAAAAATCGCTTCGGATTGGCGTAAACCAAACGGACAATTTGTGATTCAACCACATGAAATTGAATATTTTTTGCGTGATTTACCTGTGGGAAAAGTGTGGGGCGTAGGCAAGAAAACATTGTTGAAAATGCAGCAACACGGCTGGCAAACGATTGGCGATTTGCGTCAAGTATCGCGGGCGGAATTGGTGCATTGGTTTGGCAAATTTGGCTATCGTTTGTATGATTTGGCGCGCGGCGTAGATGAGCGCCCTGTGCAGGCGGAGCGCGAACGCTTGCAAATTTCCACCGAAATGACTTTGTCGGATAACCTAAATAAACAGGCGATTAGCATGTATTTGGACAATTTGTCCAAAGATTTATGGCAGCAAATGCAGCGCAAAAAAATGCAGGCATACACGCTGACGCTAAAATTAAAAAGCACGGAATTTCAGGTGTTTACGCGTTCGCAAACGTATTCAGCAGCCTTGCCAGAGCAGGGATTGTTGCAGGCTGCTTTGCAACTCATTGCGCGTATGCCCGATGGCGAATTCCGCTTGATTGGCTTGGGTGTGAGCCATTTGCAGCCAGCAGGGAGTCAGCTTGAATTGTTTGGGTAATATAGTGAATTAAATTTAGATTAGTACGGCGTTGCCAACTCCCTTATGTACTACGCGTACACGGCGGTTGTTGTCGCCTTGTCCTAATCTAAATTTAGACCACTATAAAAAGCAGCCTGCACTTTCCATAAAAAAGTGTAGGCTGCTTTACCCTTTTGTCCAAATCTTTGATTTGGGTATAAAAGGGTATGCCGTAGGCAGGCATTTACTGATTAAAACTACTCATACTCCGCAATTTGGCATAGTAGCCGCCGCGTTCCATAAGCTGTTGATGCGAGCCTTCTTCAATGATTTTGCCTTCGTCCATCACCACAATGCGGTCTGCATTTTCAATCGTGGTTAAACGGTGCGCGACAATAATATTGGTTCTGCCGTACATCAATCGCTCCAAGGCTTGCTGTACCAAATGTTCCGATTCGTTGTCCAATGCGCTGGTGGCTTCGTCCAACAGCAAAATCGGCGCGTCTTTCAAAATGGCGCGAGCAATGGAGACACGCTGGCGTTGTCCGCCCGATAATTGGCTGCCATTTGCGCCAATGGGTTGATGCAAACCTTGTGGCGATTTGCGTACTAAATCGCCCAAATTCGCCGCTTCCAAAGCAGCCTGCACTTCTTCTTCGCTGGCATTGGGGCGACTGTATCGCACGTTTGCCAGCAAGGTGTCATCAAACAAAAACACGTCTTGCGACACCAGCGCAAATTGGCTGCGAAGATTGTCCAACTTCAAATCGGTAATATCCACATCGTCAATCAAAACTTGACCTGATGTCGGCTCAACAAATCGTGGCAACAAATTCACGGCGGTGGTTTTACCGCTGCCCGAACGTCCAACCAATGCCACTTTTTCGCCCGCTTTAATATTCAAATTAAAGTTATCCAACGCTTTTTTGCCGTCTTGTTGATATTGGACGTTGATGTTTTTAAATTGCAGGCTGCCTGCGGTGTGGTGCAGTTGTTTGGTGCCTGTGTCTTTTTCGGCATCGCTATCCAAAAACTGACACACGCTGTCTGATGCTAAAAACATGGTTTGCATAGGGATACTGATGTTTGCCAAGTTTTTGATGGGTGACAACATTTGCAACATTGCCACAATAAACGCCATAAATTCGCCAATGGTGGTATGCCCTTGTTGGCTTTGCCACAGCGCGATAAAAATCACAATCGCCAACGCAAACGATGCGATTAACTCGCTAAACGGCGAACGTGCGGCAGTGGCTTGCGTGATTTTTTTGTTCAGGCGAACAATAATGTTCACCACCTCGTTAAATTTGCTTTGCGCTTGTTCTTGTCCACCAAATAATTTGACTACGCGATGTCCTTGATGCGTTTCGTTTACCACATTATTCAACGAACCAATACTAAACTGTGCGCTGCTAATGACATCTTTTAGGCGTTTGCGATAGTAACGTGACAACAGTGACAACACAGGAAACATCAACGCCACCACCAAACTGAGTTGCCAGTTCAGATACAACAGCACGCACACCAAACCAATCACAATCAACGTGTCACGAATCAACACAATAAACACATTGCTTGCACCGCTAATGGAGCTTTCTGCCATTTGCACAATATTCATCAGCATATTGCCCGATGGATTGCTTTGATAAAAAGACGACGGCAGCGACAACAATTTGGTAAACATATCGCGGCGAAGTTGGCTAATCGCCATAACCGACACCCAAGTCATCAAATAAGTGCTGGCAAAACGGCACACGCCACGAAATACTACCAAGCAAATAAAGAAAACAGGCACAATCCAGACTTTGTTTTCTGTACCCCAAATCAGATAAGTGAATTGATTTTTCAGATTTGTGAGCGTGGTAATGAAGCTATCGCCCACTAATACTTCGGGCGGTGTGGTCGGCGCGGCAAAACCGAGATTGACCAAAGGCGCGATAAATGCGGCAAGATAACTTTCGGTGAACGCCACGCCCATAATCGCGAGAATCGCCCAAAATAATCGGAATTTATACGGCTTGATATAAACCAATAAGCGCGTAAAACTACGCGCATCTTGTTCGGTGAATAAGCCAAAGGTAAGTTTTTCTATCATATTGTTCGTATCAAAATAAATTGCAGGCTGCTTTGTGGCAAACCCAAATGAAGCAGGGCATTCTACTGGATTTTGAATATGGCTGAAATATAGTGAATTAAATTTAGATTAGTACAGCGTTGCCAACTCCCTTATGTACTAGATGTACACAGCGGTCGTTGTCGCCTTGTCCTAATCTAAATTTAATCCACTATCAATTTGCGGATTTCGAATGTTTGGTTTACAAAAAGTGCAGGCTGCTTTTTCATCAACAATCCACACCACGCTTGTATTTTCAGGACAAGCCTGCTTATAACTTGTGGATAAGTTGTCCAAGTCATTTAAATCAAACACAAAAATCAATATGCCTAAAAAATAGGCAAATTCTCAACTGGGTGGCAGCGCGGCAAACGGCTTGCGTTGCCACCATTTTTTTTGCTGTTCAATCAATTCAATCGCGCGATGGTTGCCCAGTTCAAAGTGCAGGCTGCCTTGCGTGTCGGTGCGCCAAAGTGCAATTTGTCGGCTGGCTAAACGCTGCTGTACATCAGGGTGTGGGTGGCGAAAATGGTTGGCAAAACCGCTGCTGGCAATGGCAACGCTGGGCGCAACGTGGTCTAAAAAACGGGCGTGGCTGGACGATTTGCTGCCGTGATGCCCCAGCACCAATACTTGACTTGCTAGTTGTTCGCCATATTGACGGAGCAGGGCGGTTTCGCCATCGTTGCCCACATCGCCCATTATCAGCAACGCCTGTTCGCCAGCCACAATTCGCAATACGCAGCTTTGGTCGTTGTCGTTGTCGGATTGCGTGTTGGGCGTTAAAAATTCAAACCACACGCCGTCTTGTTGCCAATTTGTGCTGTGTGTGCAGGGCTTGGCATTGGCGTAATGTGCAGGCTGCCCTGCCCATGTTTGGCGGATTGGCATAGCGCGGTGCAATGCTGCGTAGCCGCCATCGTGGTCGTTGTCGTGGTGCGATAAGACGAGCGTGTCTATTTGCTGTATGCCGAGTGCACGTAGATTGGGTAACAATGCCATTTCAGCGGCTGGTGTGCCTGTGTCAAACAAAAGATTGTGGTGGCGCGTTTGCAATAGCACCGACAAGCCTTGCCCTACGTCCCAAACGTGAACGGCAAGCGGTGCGCGTGGGGCAGGGGGCGTGTAGAGCAAAAAACTGGCGATGATGACGCAAGCGAGCGGTTTGAGTGCTGTGCCGCGTGGTAACAAAATAATCAGCGTGGAAAAAATGGTCAGCCAAAACAAGAAACTAGGCGGTTGTGCGAAGGCTTGTTCGGGCAGATGTCGGCTTAATGCGAGCAAGATATGTATGGTGTGTTCGCCCAACCATGCGGCTAGGCGTTGCAGTGGTGCGAATGGCAGGGCGGACGCGACTAATGCCAGCGGTGTGAGTATGCTAGAAAAAAACGGTATGGCAACAGCATTAACCAATGGGCTGTACACGGCGAGTATGCCAAACAAAAAAATCGTGGCAATGCCGCCCACCAGCGTTGCCGCCCATTGCCCGATGAATGCTTGGCGCAATGTGTCGTATGGTTTGGGGCGACTAGGCAGCCTGCACGATAACGCCCACAACAACGCGCCCACCAAGCCAAACGATAGCCAAAACCCAACCGCCAGCACCGATGTGGGTTGATACAGCAACACGGCGGTGCAGGCTGCCCACCACGTTTGCCACACGCCCCAATGTCCACGCGCCAGCCACGCGATTGCCCACACCGTGAGCATGATTAAGCTGCGAAGTGCAGGAATTTCCCAGCCTGCCAAACCCGTATAAACCACCGCCGCCAACCAGCCCACGATTATGCTGATGACTTTGGGACGCGCTGGCAACACAGGCAGCAGTCGCATACAACGCTGCGCCAACCACGCTGCCAACACGCCCACCATGCTAATGTGCAAACCCGAAATGCTAATTAAATGATTCAGTCCCAACGGACGAAACGAATCCCAAGCAGCCTGCGACAAATCGCTGCGATTGCCCACCGCCAAAGCCGTCATCAAGCCCACGCCTTGCGGATAGTCTGCGCTGGCGTTGCGCTGCCATGTTTGCACGATGTCGGCGCGAAGTTGGTTAAAAAAGTGCAGGCTGCTTTTGGTGGACACGGAGACTGCTTCACGTTCTTTGCCCAACGATGCCATGCCGTCTATGCCGTTTGCTAATGCCCACGCTTCGCGGTCAAAGCCTACTGGATTGCGCGTGGCAACCGCCGCACGAATACGCGCAGTCGTTTGCCACACATCGCCCACGCGCCAGTCTCGCGCATAATAATCTTGGAACAGCACGCGATAGTTTTGTTGATTGGCTGTTTGGGCGATGCCAATAAAGCGCGTTCTGCCGTTTTCATCGGTTTCAGGCAAACCCGTTACCTGTACGCGAATCGTTTGCGAAGTCGGATACAGTTGTGCTGGATAGGCTTGCGATAGCGCGATTTCGGTACGCTCAATCGCATAAATCGCGCCCAAAAGTAGGCACAAAAAAGTGCAGGCTGCTTTTTGTTGCCACGCGACACGGCGTAAACAAAAAGCCAAACCTGCACACAATAGCAAACCCACACACCACGCCCACACATTGCCTTGTTCGGGCAAATAAAAACTGCTTATCGCGCCAATGCAAAAGGCAGCCAAGTAGCGTGTTGGGGGCATGATGTGTCCTTTGGTTGATTGAAGTGGTGGGGCAATTTTACGATTTCAGCCAATCCGCTCCTCTCCTGTGGGAGAGGGCAAACTTTACTATTGCGATTTCATTTCACTATTATCCGCGAGTTACCCTCTCCCATAGGAGAGAGAACAGGATTGCTGTAACCGAAAGCTGTTGGATTTAAAAACGGCGTTTTAACTTACATTCTTGCATAATAGAAACCGCCAATTCTTCCACCGATTTATGCGTAGTGTTGGTGTGCGGAATCGCATGACGGCGGAACATTGCCTGCGCGTCTGCCACTTCGCTGCGGCAAGTGTTCAAGCTGGCATAATTGGAATTGGGGCGGCGTTCTTGGCGAATGTCGTGCAAACGCTCGGGCTGAATCGTCAAGCCAAACAGCTTGTGTTTATAGGGCTTAACCATGCGCGGCAAGTCGGTCGTGTCCAAATCATCGGGCGTGAGCGGATAGTTTGCCGCACGAATGCCATATTGCAACGCCAAATACAAACAAGTTGGCGTTTTGCCCGAACGCGATACGCCCATCAAAATCACATCAGCCACTTGCAAATCTTTGTCGGATACGCCGTCATCGTGGTTGAGCGCGAAATTCACCGCTTCCATTCGCGCATCGTATTTTTCGATATTGTGGACGCGGCTTTGCACCGAATGGCGAGCCGATACGCCCAATTCTTGTTCCAGCGTGGTTAAAAACGCATCAAAAAAACTTAAATGTAAGCCTTTGGACGTTTTGATGATGGCGCGAATGTCGTCATTGGAAATGCTGCTAAACACCAATGGATTTGTGCCCGATTCTTCGGCAGCGTGGTTGATGATTTGCACCGCGGCGTGCGCTTTGTCGAGGGTATCGACAAAGGGGTAAGTGGTGCGTTTGAATTTGAAGCCGTCAAATTGTTCCAGCAGCGCATCGCCCATGTTTTCGGACGTGATGCCCGTGCGGTCAGAAATAAAAAAGGCGCAACGGCGTGTTTGGTTGGTTGTCATAAAAAATCGATTCTTCACAAAACAAATAGGTTGAGTGCAGGCTGCTTTGTTTATTTTATAAGGCAGCCTGCACTTGTTTTAACACATCAGCAACAACGTCCACCATTCGCACCGCAACGGCGCTTACGGCAATAATCGTCAAATTGCTGTTTGCTCATCACAGGCACGTTGGGATTGTGTTTACGCTGCTGGGCAACGTAATTATCGTAATCGGGAACGCCTGCCATTAAATTGGCAGTCAATTTAGCGGTTTCCCACCAATTTGCCAATTTGTGTTTAATGGATTGATTAATTTTCATTGGTCGCGCTCGCTTGTGTGCCATCGCGGAACACGGCTGGGACTTCTTTCGCGGTGCTCCAACCCACTTTACGCGCTTTCAATGCCACGCGAATGCCATAGGTTGCCACGATGACTACCACCGCCATAAACAATGCCGTCAAACCCGAATTGATGTAGTCGTTGAAAATAACGCGCGACATTTCTTCAGCGGTTTTGGCTGGTTTCAAGATTTCGCCTTTGCTCAACGCATCGCTGTATTTGCTGGCGTGTGCCAAGAAGCTGATTTTGGCATCGGAATGGAACAATTTTTGCAAACCAGCGTAACACGTTACAAACAAAACGCCACACGCAGGCACAAGCGTTACCCATACATATTTATCGCGTTTCATTTTTACCAGTACGACAGTACACATAATCAACGCCACACCTGCCAACATTTGGTTTGCGATACCAAACAAAGGCCACAGCGAATTGATGCCACCCAATGGGTCGGTTACGCCTGTGTATAAGAAGTAGCCCCACAATGCCACCGCCATAAATGTAGCGATTAAGTTGGCAGGTAGGCTGTCTGTGTTGCCAAATGGTTTGTAGAACACGCTACCCAAATCTTGAATCATAAAACGTGCCACGCGCGTACCTGCGTCCACCGCCGTCAAAATGAACAAGGCTTCAAACAGCAGCGCGAAGTGATACCAAAACGCCATCATCGCTTCGCCAGGGATTAGCTGGCTCATAATGTGCGCCATGCCGACTGCCAAGGTTGGCGCACCGCCTGCGCGAGACAAAATCGTGTTTTCGCCGACTTCTTTTGCAGTGTGCAGCAAGGTTGCGGCATCAACTGGGAAGCCAAGTTTATTGGTGATTACATCGGCTGCGTGTGCTGCATCTGTGCCGATTAAGGCAGCAGGGCTGTTCATCGCAAAATACACGCCTGGGTCAAGTGAAGCCGCCGCCGCCAATGCCATAATCGCCACGAAACTTTCCATAATCATGCCGCCATAACCAATCATGCGGACATGGGTTTCGTTTTCCACCATTTTAGGCGTTGTGCCAGACGAAATCAGCGCGTGGAAGCCCGATACCGCACCACAAGCAATGGTAATAAACAAAAATGGGAACAAATGACCAGAGAATACAGGGCCAGAGCCGTCAATAAATTTGGTTACATCAGGCATCTGCAAAGTTGGATTCACAATCACAATACCCAATGCCAGCGCAATAATCGTGCCAATTTTTAGGAATGTGGACAAATAGTCGCGCGGCGTCAGCAACAACCACACAGGCAACACAGCAGCCACAAAGCCATAAATCATAATCGCCCAAGTTAATTGAATGCCGTCCAAATCAAACCATTTGCCAAATTCACTGTGTGCCACATCTTCGCCAAACACAATCGCACACATCAACAAAATAAAGCCTACAATGGAAATTTCGCCAATTTTACCTACACGAATGTAGCGTGTGTAAATGCCCATAAACAACGCAATCGGCATGGTTGCAGCAATCGTGAACGTACCCCAAGGGCTGTGTACCAATGCTTTGACAACAATCAATGCTAACACCGCCATGATGATGACCATAATCATCAAAATGCCAATGGACGCAATCACACCTGGGATAACGCCCAATTCTTGTTTTACGATGTCGCCCAAAGACTTACCGTCTCGGCGCATAGACACGAACAACACCATCATGTCTTGTACCGCGCCTGCGAACACCACGCCAAAAATAATCCACAGCGTCCCCGGTAAATAGCCCATTTGCGCTGCCAAAACTGGCCCAACCAACGGGCCTGCACCTGCAATCGCCGCAAAATGGTGTCCGAACAACACGCCTTTGTGCGTTGGTACATAGTCCAAGCCGTCATTGTGGCGTTCGGCTGGTGTTAGGCGGTTTGGGTCAAGCTGCATCACGTTTTTGGCGATGTATAAGCTGTAATAGCGGTACGCCACCGCATACACCGAAATGGCGGCGGTTACCATCCAAATTGCGCTCACTTGTTCGCCGCGGCTAATAGCAAGCGTGGTAAACGATGCCACGCCCACTAAAACCACGATACCCCAAATCAGTATCTGTTTGAGTTTGTCCATGATGATTACACTCCTTGAAGTTGAGATGAATATATCGACTTGTAATAGCGTGTAATATTAACATAATGTTAAAAAATATTGATGCAAATTTACATAAAAAGCAGCCTGCATTTGATGTGATACAAATGCAGGCTGCTTTTTATGTTTATGAATTCTATTCCAACGCTTCTTGTAAACGGCGTTCAATTTCATCGGCATCAAACGATTTGGCGATGAGTTCAAAACGGCTGTCGCGTCGCCACGACACTTGATTTGCGCCCCATTGCCCATCAACCCAGTTGAGCCAAACCCAAGTGTCCATCACTTGAAACACACCTTTTGCGCGTACCAAACCCTCGGTAAATTGGTTTAGATTGTTGAAAAAATGCGTGATTTTTTCGCCGTCAAAATTGCGTCCAGCAGGGAAAGTGAAGCCTTGCGATTGGTAGCCCAATGTGTTTTCGGGCAAGGCTTTAATGCGATAACGCGATTTTTCGGTAACAGGCGTATCCAGCCATTCGAGTTGCAGTTGCGCGTTTTGCACTTCCACAATCAAGGCTTTGGGCGGAAACAGTTTGGCTGCTTGCGTTCTAAATTCGTCCAACTGCTTTGCGCTGCACAAATCAATTTTGCTTGCTACCAACACATCGCACACGCCAATTTGGTCTTTATACAATGGGTTAGCTGAATAATTCGGGTCGATAAATTGGCGCGGGTCAATCAAGGTAAACACGGCGGCAATGTCCAATACATCGCGAAATTCGGGTGCTTTGAGTTCGTCAATTACGCCTGCCGCGTGTGCCAAACCGCTCGCTTCAATCAACAAACGATGCGGTTGATTTTGTTTGAGCATTTGTTTGACTGTTACGCCCATTTGCGCCCCAGCCGTGCAACACAAGCAGCCGCCCGAAATTTCTGCCACAGGAATGCCGTTGTCGGCAAGTACCGGGCCATCAATGCCAATTTCGCCAAATTCATTGACGATAATCAGCCATTGTTCGTCTTGCGGTTTTTGCGCGATTAGGCTGCGAATGGCGGTGGTTTTGCCTGTGCCTAAAAAGCCAGAAAATAGGTGGACTTGGGTTTTCATGTTGATTCTTTCAATCGGAAAAAAGTGCAGGCTGCTTATTCGTCATCATCGCCGTAATATTTCACACCAATTTTAATTGGTTCGCGCCCTTTTTCGCGTCGCCATGCGTTGGTGTCGCGCAAGGAATAGGCGCAACCGCAGTATTCTTGTTGATAAAAATGCTCGCGCTTGCTGATTTCAATCATACGCGCCGAGCCGCCGCCTTTGCGCCAGTTGAAATCCCAATACGCAATATTCGGATATTTGGCAGCGGCGCGATGTCCGCAATCGTTGATTTGATTCATGTCTTTCCAGCGCGAAATGCCCAAGCTGCTGGAAATAACTGGGAAGCCGTGTTCGTGGGCATACAAGGCGGTGCGCTCAAATCGCATATCAAAACACATAGAGCAACGAATGCCGCGCTCGGGTTCGTATTCCATGCCTTTGGCGCGTTCAAACCAGTTGTCCACATCGTAATCCGCGTCAATAAACGGCACGCCGTGTTGTTCGGCAAATTTGATGTTTTCGTTTTTGCGGATTTCGTATTCTTTGAGTGGGTGGATATTGGGATTGTAAAAATAAATTGTGTAGTCAATTTCGCTTGCCAACAAGGCTTCCATCACTTCGCCAGAGCAAGGTGCACAGCAAGAATGCAGCAATAATTTGTCTGCGCCATTGGGCAGAACCAGTTTGGGGCGATTAATTTGGGTTACGCGGGGTGTGTTCATGATTTTATTTTGTTTGATTGAAATAATAGGGTGCAGGCTGCTTTGTATGTTGTTTAAAAGCAGCCTGCACAAAGTTTAATGATGATGACCGATTTCGCCGTCTAAAAAATACGTTGTGCCACAATAAGGACATTGAATTTGGCTGTGCGATTGAATCGGCAAAAATACGCGTGGGTGTCCGTTCCAAGTCTCATTTTTTGGGCCATTGCAATGCAAAGGCAAATCGTGTGGTGTCAGCACAATTAAATCTTGGGTTTTGGTCGTGTGGCTCATGGCGTTATCCTTATCAAAATAATGGCGACATTGTAACGCAAAATAACGAGATTTGACAAAACTCTGCTGCGCTGCGATAATAGCGCCCAATTTTATTTGAATAAGAGTGCAGCCGTTGAATAAACGGCTGTGTTTTTTGCGGTTTGTGCCAAGTGCGGCAGCGACAAATCGTGTGAGTTAGGGGGTGATGTTTATCATCGGGCGCGTGTTGAATGCCCACTTAGTTAAGTAAAATCAACACAAAAACACTTTCTTATTTTCAACATTTTTTATTTAATTTAATAAGGAAACATCAAAATGCCTTCTATCCGTGTAAAAGAAAACGAACCATTTGAAGTGGCGATGCGCCGTTTTAAACGCTCTATCGAAAAAACTGGCTTGCTGACTGAATTGCGTGCGCGTGAAGCGTATGAAAAACCAACCACAGAACGCAAACGCAAAAAAGCGGCTGCGGTTAAACGTTTGCAAAAACGCTTGCGTAGCCAAACTTTGCCACCAAAAATGTACTAATCGTTTTTGTTAAAAGTGCAGGCTGCTTTGAATGGAAAAAGCAGCCTGCATATTTATTTAGCCGCTATTTCGTTTTGAAATACGCGGTTTTTTGTTGGCGTGATAGCGTGTAGTGATAAATAAAAACCGCTATAATGGCGTGGTTTTTGATAAGAATTCTGATAAAAGGAATACAAAATGGCATTTTTACAAGGCAAAAAAATCTTAATCACAGGTATGATTTCTGACCGTTCTATTGCATACGGCATCGCCAAAGCTTGCCACGAACAGGGCGCGGAATTGGCGTTTACGTTTGCGGTGGATAAATTGGAAGACCGCGTGCGTAAATTGGCAGCCGAATTTGGCTCGGAATTGGTGTTCCATTGCGATGTGCAATCTGATGACGAAATCAACCAAGTGTTTGTGGATTTGGGCAAACATTGGGACGGCTTGGACGGTTTGGTACACGCGATTGCGTTCGCGCCTAAAGAAGCATTGAGCGGCGACTTTTTGGACGGTATGTCGCGTGAAGCGTTCCGCGTGGCACACGAAGTATCGGCGTACAGCTTACCTGCATTGGCAAAAGCGGCGCGTCCGATGATGCAGGGTCGCGATGCGTCTATTTTGGCGTTGTCGTATTTGGGTGCGGTGCGTGCCGTTCCAAACTACAACTTAATGGGCATGGCAAAAGCCAGCTTGGAAGCAGGGGTGCGCTTCACGGCTTCATGCTTGGGTAAAGAGGGTATTCGTTGCAATGGTATTTCGGCTGGCCCAATCAAAACGTTGGCGGCGGCTGGCATTGCAGACTTTGGCAAATTGTTGGCACACGTTGCCGCGCAAAATCCGTTGCGCCGCAATGTAACCACCGAAGAAGTGGGCAATGCAGCAGCATTTTTGCTGTCGGATTTGGCATCGGGCATCACAGGCGAAATCACTTATGTGGACGGTGGTTACAGCATCAATGCGTTGAATGATGGCGAATAAGTAAACATCATCAATAAATAAAAGTGCAGGCTGCTTTTGAAGATTGAAAAGCAGCCTGCACTTTTTGTTTACCACGTTTACCAATTAAATAACACCAAACTCAACGCCATAATCGCCATACCTGTTACCAAACCGTACACCGTTTCGTGTCCTTCTGCATAGCGTTTGGCGGCTGGCAATAATTCGTCCAACGCCAAAAACACCATCACGCCAGCGATAACGCCAAACACCGAGCCAAACACTATTGGCGATAAAAATGGTCGCAACGCCACATAGCCCAAAATCGCGCCGAATGGTTCAGCCAAGCCCGATAGCAAACACATCAACACTGTGAACTTT
The DNA here is from genome assembly GCF_900475905.1 of Kingella kingae. GTDB lineage: Bacteria > Pseudomonadota > Gammaproteobacteria > Burkholderiales > Neisseriaceae > Kingella > Kingella kingae. Next base: position 1,911,604 of record NZ_LS483426.1, on the reverse strand, counting down.
TTGTTTTGCGTGGCAAAATAAACAGGCGCGGCAATGGAAATGCCCTTGGGGATATTGTGTATCGCAATCGCCAACGCCAAAGGCAAGCCAACAGACGGATTTTCCAGCGTAGCAAAAAAGGTTGCCAAGCCCTCGGGAAAGTTGTGCGCGGTAATCGCTAATGCCGCCATTGTGCCGATTCGGGCGATGTGTTGGCGATTTTTTGGCTTGAATTTTTTGTCATTGGGATCAAGCGTTTCGTGCGGATTGGGAATTAAGCGGTCAATCAACATCACCAGAATCACGCCAGCCAAAAACGCAAACGTGGTATAAGCAAAACCCAGTTGTTCGCCAGTAGCCTGCACAAACGCATCGCGCGATTTGCCAAAAATTTCCGTGAGTGACACATACACCATCGCGCCGCCAGCAAACGCCAAACCAAACGCCAACACACGTGGTGACGGCGTTTTGGAAAAAAACACCAACGCGCTGCCCAATACCGTTGCCAGCCCAGCGGCAAAGGTAATACCAAAAGCGGTCAATAGATTGGATAAAGAAATCGCGGTCATAACTTATGCTCAAATAAAAATCATTCTCAAATAATAGCACAAATAATAAAGGCAAATCGTATTATTTGGGTTGATTGAAATAAACAATCGCATTACCAACAAAGCAGCCTGCACATTTTTCGCTTATAATTCGCATAATTTTTTTATGTTGATGAACACCATGACCGAACACAAAGCTCGTAAACGTTTTGGGCAAAATTTCCTACAAGACACGCGCATTATTAGCGATATTGTGAACGCGGTTCGCCCTGTGCCTGATGATATCGTGATTGAAATTGGACCTGGGTTGGCGGCGATTACCGAACCACTCACGCGCAAATTGAATCAATTACACGTTTGCGAAATTGACCGAGACATTATTACTTTTCTGAAAAAACAATCATTTGCAAACAAATTGGTTATTCATGATGGCGATGTTTTGCAGTTTGATTTTCGCAGCATTGCGGGGCGCAAAAAAATTGTTGGCAATCTGCCCTACAATATTTCTACGCCTTTGCTGTTTCGTTTGGCGGAAATTGCTGATGAAGTGATTGATATGCATTTTATGCTGCAAAAAGAAGTGGTTGAGCGCATGGTCGCCACGCCAAAAACCAATGATTACGGGCGATTGAGCGTGATGTTGCAATATTTCTTTGATATGGAAATGTTGATTGAAGTGCCGCCCGAATCGTTTAACCCTGCACCGAAAGTAGATTCTGCTGTGGTTCGCATGATTCCGGTAGAAAATCGGATTGGCAAGGCGGAAAATTTCAAACATTTCAGCGATTTGGTGCGCGATGCGTTTCATCAACGCCGCAAAACCATTCGCAATAATTTAAAAGAAATTGCCAGCGATGACGATTTGCAAGCAGTCGGCATTTTGCCGCAACAACGCGCGGAAGAAATTGCGCCTGACACATATGTGAAATTATCTAATTATTTGGTAAATAAATAATTTTCAGGCTGCCTGAAAACAACGAAAGAAACAAAATGACTGTAACCAATGCAGAAAAAATTATGGTGAGCTTTAAAAATGTTCACAAGCATTTCAAAGATTTACACGTTATCAATGGCGTGAATTTGGATATTAAACAAGGCGAAGTGGTCGTGGTTTGCGGGCCTTCGGGTTCGGGCAAATCGACGTTGATTCGCACCGTAAATCAGTTGGAAGGCATTCAATCGGGCGAAATTTGGGTAGATGGCGTAAACGTAGCCGACCCCAAAACCGATTTAAATAAAATCCGCACCGAAGTCGGCTTTGTGTTCCAACATTTTAATTTGTATCCGCATTTGAGCGTGTTGGACAACATCACGTTGTCGCCCATCAAAGTCAAAGGTATGAGCAAGACGGACGCGGAAAAATTGGCGTTGGAATTGTTGGAAAAAGTCGGCTTGTCGCATAAAAAAGACGCGCTGCCAACGCAATTATCGGGTGGACAACAACAGCGCGTGGCAATTGCGCGTGGTTTGGCAATGCAGCCTGCGGTAATGTTGTTTGATGAACCGACTTCCGCGCTTGACCCAGAAATGGTTGGCGAAGTGCTAAAAGTGATGAAAGATTTGGCGCAATCGGGCATGACGATGATGTGTGTAACGCATGAAATGGGTTTTGCGCGTGAAGTGGCTGACCGCATTATTTTTGTGGACCACGGGCAAATTTTGGAAGACCGTAAACCCGATGAGTTTTTTACCAATCCGAAAACAGAACGCGCGAAACAATTTTTAAGTCAGATTATGTCGCATTGATGGATATCGTAAAAAGCAGCCTGCACTATGTTTAACCAAGTGCAGGCTGCTTTTTCATTTAAAATATAATATAAGGCATATTGCTTAAAAAATATAGTAAATTCAAAATAAAATAGTACAATTCTAATTTTATAGCAACAAAGATGCGTCCAAATCCGCCAGTAGTCTGCATCAACGAGATACTGATGTAGCCTTGCGTGGCTTGGTCTTGGATATGATTGTTTGGTCATCATGAGGTTTTCACATCATTTACCAGCAAAGCAGCCTGCATCTTGCTGATTTTTTTATTTAATAAATGGCAGTTTCAATTTGCGAAATAATCCATGCTTGCTAATGTGTTCGGCATAGGCGCGGTATTCTGGGAACTTCATTAGGTGTCGCTCTTCGCTGCATGCACGCCCATAGTAAACCAAACTAGTACCAAACAATGCAAGCATATTGTGCCACCAATTTGCGCTAAACCATGCCACACCGCAAAAAGGCAAAGTATGCAGCCACCAATACAAATTTTTGGCTACATAGGCTGGGTGTTTGGTGTAGCGATACACGCCCGTATTAACCAATTTTCGCCAGCTTAAATTGGAAAAACCCATACCAAATTCAATGGTTGCCAGCCAATAAATAATCCACAACACATTAATCGCACCAAACATAATCCAGTACACAATGCTATTACTGGGCAAAATGTCAGACCAAATCAAATTATCGGTTTGCTGATGCAGATTGTGCAACAAATCAAAAAGCGGCGGGTAGCACACCAATGCAAATGCCCAGCCCAAAAAATTTCTATCGGTGTCTTTAACTTGGTTGTTGATAAGCGATGAAGTAACCAAATAGCCAAATACACCGATTAGCATATCAATCGAAATACCAATATTAAACAGCAAGAGGCTCAAAGTGACAGGATTGGCAGCAACAGGCGTGCTCAATAATAGGGCTAGATTGTCAATAAATCCGCCATACATATAGGGAATAAAAATCGACTTAACCAATGTTTTGAGCATAAACGATTTGATGATTTCTACATCGATTTTATTTTTATCGACAAACATTGTACCTATTTTGGCATATTCATCTTCTGGATTGGCTAATCTTCTGTCCACAAATGTAATATAAAATGGAGATAACAAAATAATTACAGGTATGATAAATATCATGTCCCCTACAAATGTCATAAACGTTGCTGCATATTCACTCGCCACTTGCATCGCCAAAAATGCCATGCAAACCACACAAACCAACTGCAATACAAAGGCTTTCATTTTTCCTATGATTCGTTGTTTATTAAACGCATTTAATGTGGGCGATAATTTGGCTTGGTTTTGTCTGAACGCGATACCAACCAAAGGAACAAGACAAATCAAAAACCAAATTCTGATGATGTAGTCTTGATTATCAATCCAATCGCTCAGCCATTTGGCATTTGCCCAACCCAATAAAAAACTGATTAGCAAAACAAAAGAAGCTGCCCATGCAGAATTATGAACAGAAAATTTAGAAGAAATTATTCATTGTGGCTGTGCTCGAATGTTAAAAATTGGGGCTGTCCTAGATAACTAGGATAAACTCAATTTCACTAATTGTTTTAAAATAGAACAAGAACTTTTATCTCGCTGCTGTTAAAACGCCATTCGCACTCCTTTAAATATAGCTCAAAATGCTTTTTGGGAATGCCGTTAAACTTGCGTAAATGACGTTTTTGCTTGATTCCAAAAGTGCTCAATTCCGTTGATATGGTTTTGTCGTTCAGCAAAATGTGTGCTGTGATTGATACGAAAACGAAGTTTCAGCGAAGCTAAAATGGCTTTGTCGCTTACATCTAATACATCATAGCTACGATAACAATCCGTATAAACAATGCTGTCAGGTTTCACTTGTTCACGGATAATAGGCAATAAAGTAGCGGTTTGAGTATTCACAGTAACCGTATAAATCTTGCCATTTCGCTTCAAAAGACCGAATACAGCGACTTTTCCAGCAGCACCTCGACCGCGTTTACCTTTTCGTTGTCCACCAAAATAACTTTCATCTGCTTCTACTTCGCCATCAAACATTTCTAAATGATGTGGACTGTTTTGATAAATAAGTAATCGTAAACGATGAAAATAATAGGCTGCGGTATTTTTATTAACACCTACTAACTCTGCTGCTGTTCTTGCGGTTACACCTGCGACAAATAGCTCAATGAGTTTATTTTGTTTATACTGGCTTAGACGACTTTTTTTCATAGGGATAATTCTAACTTAATTTGAATTTCCCTAGTTATCTAGGACAGCCCCTTTTTTAATTTCCCGAAATAACACACGGTAATCTTCATATTGTTCATAAATATGCTGCGTATTCACCGTATCAACAAATTGCCAAAATCTCGGTAACAAAACATCGGGAATTTTTTCCGCTAACGCCAGTTGATAAATCCCCCAACAACAATCCATAAACACATCAAGCAATTCTTCAAAATCGTATTCCGTATCATTCGTTAAAACCACGCCCAAATGTTCCGCGACCAAAATTTTAACCAACGGCGAATAAAGCTGATGTCGGCTATATTTTCGCAAAGTTTTTTTGGCTTTGGCAGAATCCGCGTAATACTCGTCCATCATGCGCGAATAGGTGTAGAAATTTTGCTTCTTTTGCTTTTTGAATGTGGATTCAAATTCTTCAGGCGATTGATATTGCCCGTAGTATTCAAAAATGGCTTCGCGTGTGTCTTTGCTAGATTTTGCCAAATCAATCAATAATTTTCGCAATTCATCTGCACTTTTATTAGCTAATAATTTCGGTAAAGTCGGTCGTGTGGTCGTCATGATTTAATCCAATTTAAATTTCAAAACTGTACCGTTTTCATCACATTCAAATTCAAAAATTTTAACTTGAAAATTGGCACAATAGTAGTCAAATACTTGGTCTTTTAAATAAGGAATACTCTGTTTACTACGAAATACAGTAACATCTTCTCCATTAATCACTTCATTAGAAACGATAATAGAAGAACTAAAACGTGAACTAATACGACTGGCACGTTCTGTTTCAAATACAGGCATTTTCATTCTCCCGAAAAATTCAGGCTGCCTGAAAGTCCATTTTTAAACTTTCAGGCAGCCTTTTTCACATTAAATCAAATTTTTAACAAAAGCTTCCACGCTAGCCAACGTTTCAGGCAGCTTGGCAACATCCGTACCGCCAGCTTGCGCCAAATCAGGACGACCACCACCTTTACCGCCAACTTGTTCCGCCGCGAATTTCACCAAATCGCCCGCTTTCACTTTTGCTGTCAAAGGTTTAGATACACCAACGCACAACGCCACTTTGCCGTCATTCACCGCCGCCAACAACACCACCGCCTTGTCCGACTTACCAGTCAAATCGGTAACGATGTCGCGCAATGCGCCAGCGTCCGCGTCAATTTGCGCCACAACCAAACTTGCCGCGCCCAAATCTTTCGCGTTATCCAACAATTTCGCGCCAGCGTGTACCGCCAATTCCGCTTTTGCGGCTGCCAATGCTTTTTCGGTGGCTTTGGCTTGGGCTGCGTTGGCTTGGATTTTGGTCAATACGTCTTTTTCGGTTTGTGCTTTCACTTCGGCGATGATGTTTTTAATCAAGGTTTCTTGATTTTGTACCAAATCCAACGCCACTAAACCTGTTACCGCTTCCACACGGCGCACACCAGCCGCGATACCGCCCTCGCTGATGATTTTGAACAAACCAATATCGCCCGTCCGCGCAACGTGTGTACCGCCACACAATTCGGTTGAATACTCGCCCATCGTTACCACGCGAACGAAATCGCCGTATTTTTCACCAAACAACATCATCGCGCCCGATTTTTGCGCGTCTTCAATGGACATGGTTTCCACTTTCACAGGCACGTTGGCGATGATTGCCGCGTTTACTTTGCGTTCAATTTGCGCGATTTCATCAGCCGTAATGGCTTGATTATGCGAAATATCAAAGCGCGTTAATTCCGCATTTTGCAGGCTGCCTTTTTGTTCAACGTGTTCGCCCAACACATCGCGTAAGGCTTTGTGCATCAAGTGCGTTACGCTGTGGTTGCGTGTAATGCTGTCGCGGATGGCGTTGTCCACTTCCGCCACAACCGTGTCGCCAATTTTCAGGCTGCCTGAAACAACCGCGCCGAATTGACCTGTAACCGCCGCTTTGATTTTTTGCGTGTCGCGCACTTCAAAGCGATTTGCACCAGCAATAATATTGCCCACATCGCCCACTTGACCGCCACTTTCTGCGTAGAATGGGGTTTGGTCTAACACAACTGCGCCAGTTTCGCCTTCGCGCAATTCATTCACGGCTTCGCTGCCTTTGTATAAGGCGATGATTTTCGCGCTGCCTGAACGGTTGGTGTAACCTGTAAATTCGGTGTCTGCGCCATTGTAATCCAGTTGCGTATTGGCTTTGAAATTTTGTGCTGAACGAGCGCGAGCGCGTTGGGCTTCCATTTCGCGATTGAAGCCGTCTTCGTCCATTTCCACATCGCGTTCACGGCAGATGTCGGCTGTCAAATCGTATGGGAAACCGTAAGTATCATACAATTTGAAAATCACTTCGCCTGATAATGTTTGAGTGCTTGTGTTTAAAGCGTTTTCCAATAAACCCATGCCTTTTTCTAACGTTTCGGCAAAACGGGTTTCTTCGTTTTTCAGCGCGTCCATGATTTGCGCTTGTTTTTCTTTCAATTCAGGGTAAGCGTCGCCCATTTCTTTAACCAAATCAGGCACTAATTTATGAAAAAACGCGCCTTTTTGACCCAATTTATAACCATGTCGCACCGCACGGCGAATAATGCGGCGCAACACATAACCGCGCCCTTCATTTGACGGCAACACACCGTCCGCAATCAAAAACGAACACGCACGAATGTGGTCGGCAATCACTTTCAAGCTCGGCACGTCCATGCTAAACGCCACGCCAGTCTCACGCGCCGCCGCTTTCACCAAATTTTGAAACAAATCAATTTCATAGTTGCTGTGAACGTGTTGTAATACCGCCGCCATACGCTCCAAGCCCATGCCCGTATCTACGGACGGTTTTGGCAACGGATTCATATTGCCTTGCTCGTCGCGGTTGAATTGCATAAACACGTTATTCCAAATTTCAATCCAACGGTCGCCATCTTCTTCTGCGCTGCCTGGAATGCCACCCCAAATTTCTTCGCCGTGGTCGTAGAAAATTTCGGTGCAAGGACCGCAAGGACCTGTGTCGCCCATTTGCCAGAAGTTATCGGACGCGTATTTCGCGCCTTTGTTGTCGCCAATGCGGACAATGCGCTCGGCTGGAATGCCGATTTCGTTGTGCCAAATGTTGTAGGCTTCGTCGTCTTCCGCGTACACGGTTACGAGCAATTTTTCTTTTGGAATGTTCAACCATTCTGGTGATGTCAAAAATTCCCAAGCGTAATGAATGGCTTGTTGTTTGAAATAATCACCGAATGAGAAGTTACCCAACATTTCAAAGAATGTGTGGTGGCGAGCGGTGTAGCCCACGTTTTCCAAGTCGTTGTGTTTGCCGCCTGCGCGTACGCATTTTTGGGCGGTGGTGGCGCGGTTGTAGGCGCGTTTGTCAAAGCCGAGAAACACGTCTTTAAATTGGTTCATGCCTGCGTTGGTAAACAGCAAAGTTGGGTCTTCGTGCGGCACAAGGCTAGACGAACGGACGATTTGGTGTCCTTTGCTTTCAAAAAATTGTAAATATTTTTGGCGTAGTTCAGATGTTTTCATGGTGTTTTGTCTATCAAATAAAAAGGGGAAAGGGAAAAGTGCAGGCTGCTTTTTTTTGCGAAAACGATTATCTGCCGTCATTCCTGCGTAGGCAGGAATCCAACGCACTATTTTTAAATAACAGAATATTATTCTGATAACTGAATGGGTTAGATAGATTCCCACCTGCGCGGGAATGACGGCAATGCGTAAGTGCAGGCTGCTTTTTATTGTGCAATTTGGTATTTTTTCAACAAATCTGCATAAGCCTTATCTGCGGCTTCTTGCGCGGCTGGCAGCGTGTCCATATTCGCGGTAATGGCTTGCACTTCGCTTTGTTTGCCTTGCTGTATCAATTCTGCTGCATTGATTTGTGCTTCGCTGGCTTCGGCAAACAAGGTCATATATTTTGCAAACAAATCGCGTGTTTGCACAACTTCGGCATCAGCTAACGGCAACTTTTGCAAATCTTGTGCGGCTTGGCGAATGGCAGCGGCTTCGGCGCGGATAATTTCTATTGTTTGCGCGGTGCTGGGCTGCATTGTGGTTTTGCGGATTTCGACCACACGTTGCGCGGCTTCGTCTTTGAAGCGTTCAATCGCATCGTGCAGCTGTTTCGCTTGCTCGGCAGGGCTGGCAGTTACAACGGGTGTGGCTGCTGCGCTGGCGGTGCTTGTTTGGGCAACTGGCTCGCTGGCAACGGCTGGGCTGCTGGCTGGTGCAGATGCTTCGGTTTTTTGTGGACTAGCTGGCGGTGTGTCGGAACACGCGCTCAATGCCAATAAAGATAAGGTGGTTAGGGTAATTAAATGTGCTTTCATGATTGAATAAATGGGTTTTTAAGGTGGCGTATCTTACTGGAATTTATGCCATAAATCTATGCAATTCATCACATTGCAGTCGCGCATCGCCCAGCTCGCTGCTGCTGCGAATATTGGCAACGGCAACACATTGCCCCGCTTCGTTGCAAGCAATCGCCCAAAGCGGTCGTGCAAATGGCGGAACGTGTTTTTCTTGCAACAAGCGGAACACGTTTTTGCGCCCGATTGATGTGTGTAGCACGTCATCGCGTGTGGCAGCACGATAGTGCAGGCTGCTTGCGTGTTCGGGCGGATTATGCCAACGCAGTTCGTTGGGTAGATTGGTTTGCGTGCGGTGCAACCATGTCCAGCTTGCGCCCAAATCGTGCGGAATGGCAAACAAATAATCGCGATACAATACCGCTCGTCCGCGTGGCAACGTCCATTCGCCCGATTGTGCATGGCGCAGTTGTTGGGCAAATTGGTGCAGGCTGCTTTTGCTGGGTGCGCCCAGTTCGTTGCGTTGTGCGAATTGGTGTAGCATTTGATGTTGTCGCGCTGGACTTAATGTTTGCCATAAGCGTTGAGAAAACAAGGCATTATGCTGAATGCGTTGCCAATCTTCGGCGATGATTTCGTCTAGCAGGGCGCGTTCTTCTTGCAGCGTGGCGATGCTGTGTAGCAGGTGTTGCGCGTGTGCAGGCTGCTTTTGCACGATGCTGGGCAGCAAATGCAGGCGCACCCAGTTACGCAAAAAATTGGGATTGTCGTTGCTGTTGTCGTACACAAAATCCAGTTGATTTTGCTGTGCGTATTGCACGATTTGTTCGCGTGTAAACGGTAACAAGGGGCGCAACAAAGTCAAGCAGCCTGCACGATTTTCGCGTGGCAAATCGCGCATTTTGGGCATGGCAGACAAGGCACGTAGGCTGCCTCCGCGCAATGCAGCAAGCCAAAACGTTTCGATTTGGTCGTTTTGATGATGTGCCAGCGCAATGAAATCGGCATTTTGTTGGGCGAAGATTTGATAACGCGCTTGTCGGGCGGCAGCTTCAATCCCCAAGCCGTTTGTTTGTATGCGAACCGATTGTGCGGTAAACGGAATATGCAGGCTGCTGGCGTAATCCGCGCAAAATGCTTGCCATTGGTCTGCTTGCGCGTTTAAGCCGTGATGAATGTGTAGTGCAGATAAGCTGGTAAGTTGCAGGCTGCTTTGGGCTTGCGCGAACAAATGCAGCAACACCACCGAATCTACGCCGCCGCTTAATGCGACACAAACGTGTTTGCCGCGCAAATCGGGCAACTGCGCGGCAAATAAATCAACAGATAAACCATGTTTCATGATTATTTTTTGCGGACTAGGGTTAAGCCATCACCCAAAGGCAGGGTTAAAGGCACAATGCGTGAATCGTGGGGCAGGCTGGCATTGAAATCACGCAAAATCGCATGGCTGGCTGGGCTGTGCGCCGAAGCAGCCTGCACAATGCGTCCACCCAACAATAAATTGTCTATCGCGATAATGCCGCCCGAACGCACCAGCTGCAACGCACGTTCAAAATAATGTGGCGTGGGCGGTTTGTCGGCATCAATAAACGCCATGTCGTAGCTATTGTTTTCGCCTGCTGCGATGAGTTCGTCCATCGTGATGAGTGCAGGCTGCAAGTGCAAAGTGATTTTGTGCGACACGCCTGCGTTGCACCAATGCTGTTGCGCTTCATCGGTGAAGGTTACGTTGATGTCGCAACAAGTGAGCCGCGCGTCATCGGGCAACGCCAACGCCATTGCGGTGCTGCTATACCCTGTGAACACGCCCACTTCCAAATATTTGCGAACGCCCAAAAGTTGCGCCAACCAAGTCAGCAGCGCGGATTGTTCGGGCGCAATCGCCATTTTACCCAAGCGATGCTGTGCCGTTTGAGCGCGAATTTGCGCCAACACAGGTGATTCGGTCGCACTGATTTGGCGCAAATAATCCAGCAATTCGGGCGTGAAGTTTGTGGCTTGAACCGTCATGTGCAGGCTGCTTTGGGATTAGTCGGGTTGGTAGGCGTAGGGTTTTTTTGGTAATTTTGCCGCTTCAAAGCCTGCTTGTTCTTCGGGATTGAGTTCCACGTCCCACAACAAATTGCGGTTGTTTAAGCGTTTGGCTTCTTCTTCGGGGTGTTGTTTTAAGTATTCATTTAAAAATTGCGTGGTATCGGATTGGTATTTGTCGTACATGGTGGTGTTCCTTGTGTTGGGAAAATGGGATTATATAAAATTTGTGGGAGAATGTGCAGGCTGGTTTTTTGGGGGATAAAAGCAGCCTGCACTTTTAATCAACGCATTTACACTGGCGTTTTCGTATGCCAATCGCTATTCAACTGCATTTGATGCGCTGTGCCCAAAATCTTCGCTTCGCTGAAATAATTGCCAATCAACTGAACGCCAATCGGCAAACCGTCCGCGCCCATGCCTGCTGGCAAACTCAACGCTGGCAAACCAGCCAAATTCACCGCAATCGTATAAATATCAGACAAATACGCTTGAACAGGGTCTTGATTTAAACTGTTCAACGCAGGCGCAGCAGTCGGCGCATTCGGCGCTAAAATCACATCACATTTCGCAAAGGCAGCCTGAAAATCATTCGCCACCAAACGGCGCAATTTCTGCGCTTTCAAATAGTAAGCGTCATAATAACCGTGCGACAACACATAAGTGCCAATCATAATGCGGCGTTTCACTTCGCTGCCAAAACCTTCGGTGCGCGTGTTGCTGTACATCTCGTCCAAATTGCCGAACTGCGCGGCGCGGTGTCCGTAGCGAACGCCGTCATAGCGCGACAAATTCGTACTCGCTTCCGCCGAAGTCAACACATAATAAGCTGGAATAGACAATTCCGTTTGCGGCAACGACACTTCCACCAATTCCGCTCCTTGTTGTTGCAACAGCGTTTTCGCGTTTTCCAAAGCAGCCTGCACGTCCGCGCTGTTGTTATTCGTGAAATATTCTTTTGGCAGACCGACTTTCAAACCTTTAAGCGGTTGATTTAAATCGCGTGTGTAATCTTCGCGCTCGCGTTCTAAACTGGTGGAATCGCGTTCATCAAAACTTGCCATTTGGTTCAACAAAATCGCGCAATCTTCCGCGGTTTGCGCCATTGGACCAGCTTGGTCAAAACTTGAAGCGTAGGCAATCATACCGAAACGCGACACCATGCCATAAGTCGGTTTCAAGCCCGTAATGCCGCAATGTGAAGCAGGTTGGCGGATTGAGCCGCCCGTGTCCGAACCCAACGCAACAGGGGCTAAACGTGCACCCACCACCGCCGCCGAACCGCCCGAAGAGCCGCCCGCAACGTGTCCGTGATTAAACGGATTGTGAACCGCGCCATAGAATGAATTTTCGTTGGTTGAACCCATCGCAAATTCGTCCATATTGGTGCGACCGAGCGTTACCATGCCCACGTCCAACAGGTTTTGCACCACAGTTGCGGTGTAGGGCGCGATGAAATTGTCCAACATTTTGGACGCGCAAGCGGTGCGCCAACCTGTTTGACAGAAAATGTCTTTGAATGCGACTGGTACGCCTGTTAATGCGTGGGCGTTGCCTGCGGCGATTTTGGCATCGGCGGCTTCGGCTTCGGCTAGGGTTTTGTCGCGTTCTAATGTGATGTAGCCGTTGATGGTGGCGTTTTGCGCGTCAATGGCGTTTAGGTATTCGGTTGCCAATTCTACGGCAGAGATTTGTTTGGTTTGCAGCAATTCGCTGGCTTGTTTTAGGGTGTAAGTTGGCATTGTTTTCTTTCTGTTTTTTGACAATAATTTGAATAGAACGATTGTAGGTCGGGGTTTGACCCCGACATTTTCCAAATTCAATGATATTTACGGAGAAAATGTTAGAGGCAAGACCTCAACCTACGTTTGACGTTCAAAAAGCAGTCTGCACTTGGCACTTATTCGCCAATCACTTGCGGCACAATATACAAGCGATTTTTTACTTCGGGCGCAACGGCTTGGTATTCAGCGGCGTGGTCGGTTTCGGTAACCGCATCATCGCGCAAACGCAAGGCAACTTCGTGTGGGTGGGTCAGTGGCTCTACGCCTGTGGTATCTACGGCTTGCATTTTTTCTACTAGCTCAAAAATGGAATTGAGTTTGTCCAACGTGGCTTGTTTTTCGGTTTCGTTTAAGGCAAGGCGTGAAAGTTGGGCAATTTTTTCTACATCGTTCATGGTTAAAGACATGGTTAAATCCTTTAAATTTAATTTTGCAATGGCTTGATTTAGGGTATCATTGCGCGTTATTTTATCCGCAAATTGCGTGATTATAACCGAAAAAAGATTCATAAGCATGATGATTTTGCAGGCTGCTTGCTAAGATTATCATGCTTTACTAGTTGTTTATATTTAATATTTTATTCAGGATTTTGACATGTTTGATTTTTTGACTCGCTATTTTTCTAATGATATCGCGATTGATTTAGGCACTGCCAACACATTAATTTATATCAAAAGCAAAGGCATTGTGCTGGACGAGCCATCTGTGGTTGCTGTGCAAACGGACCAATATGGCAAAAACGATACGTTAGCAGTGGGTGCAGATGCAAAAAAAATGTTAGGTCGTACACCAAGTGGTATTCAAGCAATTCGTCCTTTAAAAGATGGCGTGATTGCAGACTTTTATATCACAGGCAAAATGCTCAAAGAATTTATCCGCAAAGTAAACAACAGCAAATGGGCGGCGTCGCCACGCATTGTGATTTGTGTACCTTGTGGCGCAACGCAAGTAGAACGCAAAGCGATTCGCGACTCTGCCAAAGAAGCGAACGCGTCAGAAGTATATTTGATTGAAGAGCCTATGGCAGCGGCGATTGGTGCAGGCTTGCCAGTTGATGAGCCAACGGGTTCGATGGTGGTGGATATTGGCGGTGGCACAACCGAAGTGGGCGTGATTTCTTTGTCGGGCGTGGTGTATTCACACTCTATTCGCATTGGTGGCGATACCTTTGACGAAGCGATTATTCAATATGTGCGCCGTAACTATGGCATGGTCATTGGCGAAGCGACTGCGGAAGAAATCAAAAAACGCATTGGCTCGGCGTTCCCAAGCACCGAAGTAACCGAAATGGAAGTGAAAGGTCGCAATTTGGCAGAAGGTATTCCACGCGCGTTTACCATTACATCAAACGAAGTATTGGAAGCCTTGGCAGACCCATTGAGCCAAATCGTGCAGGCGGTTCGCAATGCTTTGGAGCAAACACCACCCGAATTGGGTGCGGACATTGCCGAACGTGGTATGGTTTTGACTGGCGGCGGTGCATTGCTCAAAGGGATTGACCGCTTGCTTGCCGAAGAAACAGGCTTGCCTGTTTTGATTGCAGAAGATGCTTTAACTTGCGTGGTGCGCGGTTCAGGTCGTGCGCTGGATATGATTGGTAAATTGAATTCGGTATTTGTGAATAATCTTTAATATTAAGGTGCAGGCTGCTTTTGCACGAGAAACATTATGTCTGACCATTCTTTGTCGTTTTCCAAAAAAGGTATTAGCTCCGCCAACAAACTGATTTGTTTGTCATTGGTGGCGATTGCCTTGTTGATGCTCGATAGCCGTTATGCGGCGGTACAAAATGCCAAGCGATATGTCGCTACGGCTTTGTATCCGCTGCAATGGCTCGCCAATCAACCGATTGAATGGTACGAATACAGCAGCGCATTGTTTCAATCGCAAAATTATTTATTGGCTGAAAATCAACGCTTGACTTTGGAAAACACGCAATTAAAAATGCGAACACGTCAGGCAGAAATTCAGTTGCGCGAATTAAACGATGTTAAGTCTTTGTTATCGTTAAAACAAAAAGCATTAAGCGATGGTTTAGCAGCCGAAGTCATCTCCAATGGTCGCGAGCCTGTGGGCAGCCGATTGGTGATTAACAAGGGCAGCAATCATCACATTCAAGTGGGCGATGCGGTGGTGGACGATGCAGGTTTGATTGGACAAGTGAGCCAAGTCCATCCAATTTCTGCCGAAATTAGCCCTTTAACCGATGGCAGCCTAACCATTCCAGTGATGGTGATGCGTACAGGTATGCGAACTTTGGTGTATGGCGGCAGTGGCAGCTTAACTTTGCGCTATTTCCCAACCGATTCCGATTTGCAGCCCAATGATGTTTTAATCACATCGGGCTTGGATAGCATTTATCCTGCGGGGATTCCTGTGGCGCGTGTGATGCAAACCAGCCGCAATGCAGGTACGCCGTTTTATCGTGTGCAGCTTGAACCTATTGCTGCCTTGCATCGCAGCAAATTTGTTTTAATCTTACCGCAACAACCTGTGCAGGCTGCTTCTGCGCCTGTATCTGCACCGATTACCACGCCATGATTGAATCCGAAAATTTTTACAGTAGAATACCAAAGCATCTGATTTATATTAGCTTTGCTATTGCGATGCTTTTGGACTTTATTCCTTTATCGAGCGATTTGTTTCATTGGTTACCCGAATTTACTGCCATGATGTTGATGTATTGGCTGATTAATCGCCCACAAAGTGTAGATATTGGCACAGCATTTTTATTAGGACTATTAACCGATATTGGTGTAGCTGCGCCTCTGGGGCAGCATGCGTTGTCTTATATGTTTTCTGCCTATTTGATTATTCGCAATCGCCGTCAAATTGTGCTGCACAATTATGGTATACAAGCCGTTGTGGTTTTTGTTGCTCTGTTGTGCAACGAAGTGGTTTTGACGTTGGTGCGTTTGCGTTTTACTCATCATTTTTCTGACTGGTTGGTGTTCTTATCTCCGCTTGTGGGTGCATTGTTGTGGCCGCTGCTCAACAAAATCATGGTTTCCATTTTGAACTTCCGTTATCTACGTCGTTAATTTCATGAAAACATCTCGCCAGCTTTCAGGTAATTATTCCAATTCCAACACCCGTCAGCGTGATTTCGCGCTTCGACTGGTGGTGGCTTTTATGTTTATCTTATTGTTTTTTGGGATTTTGATTGCGCGATTTGTTTATTTACAAGTCGAAAAACACAATGAATATGTGGCACAAGCCGCCACCAACCGTATTAGTTTAATCCCCACACCACCCATTCGTGGCGAAATCACCGATGTAAACGGTGTGGTGTTGGCGCAAAATTATCCTGCTTATTCTTTGGAAATTATCCCCAATCAAGTCGAAGGCAAAATCGACGATTTAATCGAATCGCTACGCAGCTATGTGGCGTTGGACGATGCCGATTTGCGCCGTTTTCGCAAATTTCGTGCCGACTATCGTTCGTATGAAAAAGTACCGCTCAAACTCAAACTCACGCCCGATGAAGCCTCGCGCCTTGCCGCACAGTTGTATCGCTTTAAAGGCGTAGAAATCAACGCACGCACGTTTCGCGAATACCCATTTGGCTCGCTCACCGCGCACTTTTTGGGCTACATCGGACGCATCAGCGACCACGATATGACCAAATTAACCGAAACCAATCGTGCCATTGCCTATCGTGGCACAACCCACATCGGCAAATCGGGCTTGGAATCGTATTACGAAGAACAGCTACACGGCAAACCTGGTTATCAAGAAGTGGAAAAAGACGCAGCAGGCAATATTATTCGCGTGATTCGCTCCGAACCGCCACAAACAGGGCAAACCTTGCGTTTGTCGATGGATATTCGCTTGCAGCAAGAAGCCGACCGCTTAATGGGCAATAAACGTGGCGCAATGGTGGCGATTAACCCACAAACAGGCGGCATTTTGGCGTTTGTGTCCAAGCCCAATTTTGACCCGAATATTTTTATCGATGGCATTGACAGCGACAGTTGGAAAGCTCTAAACGAAAACTGGCAACGTCCGCTTATCAACCGTGTTACGCAAGGTTTGTATCCACCAGGTTCGACTTTTAAACCGTTTATGGGTATGGCGTTGCTGGAAAGCGGCAAAATCAATCAACACACGGTTGTGTCTGCACCAGGTGTGTGGAGTATTCCCAATACATCGCACTTGTTCCGCGATTCGGTTCGCAGCGGACACGGCTCGGTAAATTTGAGCAAGGCGATTCAAGTATCATCAGACACGTTTTTCTATAAGCTCGGCTTTGAGTTGGGCATAGAAAAAACCGCGCCTTATTTGGCGGCATTTGGTTTGGGGCAAAAAACAGGCATCGACCTGCCCAACGAATACCAAGGCATTTTGCCCACGCCCGAGTGGAAAGAAAAACGTTTTGCGCGCTTGCCCGAAAACAAACGCCGTTGGAATATTGCCGAAATGGTGCCTGTGAGCATTGGTCAGGGTTACAACACCTACACGCCATTGCAAATGGCACACGCCACCGCGATTTTGGCGAACAATGGCGTGGTGTATCGTCCACATTTGGTCAAAGAAATGCTCGACCACGAAAACCAACAAATTACTGTGATTGACCCACAGCCCGAGCGTAAACTGCCCTATTCTTTAAGTAATTTCAATTACTTAAAACGTGCGATGCAGCGCGTATTGCAAGCAGGCGGCACGGCGCGAAAAATTGGCGAAGGTTTAAGCTATACCATGGGCGGTAAAACAGGCACGGCGCAAGTGGTGCAAATCGCACAAGGCAAAACTTATAACGCCGCAGCTTTGCGTGAACAGCACCGCGACCACGCATGGTTCATTGCCTTTGCACCTGTGGATAAACCGCAAATTGCCGTTGCTGTTATTTTGGAGAATGCAGGCTGGGGCGCAAACGCCGCACCTTTGGCACGACAACTAACCGACTTTTATTTATTGCGCCTGCAAACAGGGCAAGTTAGCGCAGAAGTGCAAGGCGCAAGACGCACGTCTAACCCATTGTTGCAATTAACTGCACCCTTGAATACGAAAAAAAGCCCAGTGCAGGCTGCTTTTGAAGCCGTAGCGCAGGAAAAAGCCGCAGTGCAGGCTGCTTCATCACCGAGTTTACAACCATGAGCATGAAACAACCAACTGATAACTGGCTTATCAAAATCAAACGCCTGCTATGGGATCCATTAGACCCATGGCTGTTTTATGCCGTGTTGGCGGTGTATTTGATGAGTATGTTTTTGCTGTATTCCGCAGATGGACGAGACATTGGGCGACTGGAAAACAAAACCCTACACACCATTTTGGGCGTGGGCTTGTTGCCGATTTTTGCCCGAATTCGCCCACAAATATTAAGCAAATTCGCCTTGCCGATTTATGTGATTGGCGTGGTTTTGCTGCTGGGCGTACATTTTTTTGGCATCACCGTAAATGGCTCAACACGCTGGCTTAATTTGGGCATTGTGCGCTTGCAGCCGTCCGAAATCATGAAAATTGGTTTGCCAATGACGGTGGCATGGTTTTTCCAACGCTATGACGGACGCTTGGCGTGGTATCACTACATTGTCGCGCTGGGCATCATCATTATCCCAGGTGGCTTGATTTTGAAGCAGCCCGATTTAGGCACAGCCACGCTGATTATGGCATCGGGTTTGTTTGTGATTTTCTTTGCAGGATTGCCGTGGAAAGCTCTGTTTGGCTCGCTTACTTTATTTTTCGTATCGCTGCCCTTGATTTGGAATTACGGCATGCACGACTACCAAAAAACGCGCGTACTCACGCTGCTCGACCCAACCAAAGACCCATTGGGCGCAGGCTATCACATTTTGCAATCGATGATTGCGATTGGCTCGGGCGGCGTTTGGGGCAAAGGCTGGCTCAACGGCACACAAACGCATTTGGACTACATTCCCGAATCCACCACCGACTTTATTTTTGCCGTGTATGGGGAAGAGTTTGGTTTGCTGGGCAATATTTTGCTGCTGTTGGTGTACACCATTATTTTGGGGCGCGGTTTGGTGATTGCTGCTCGCGCACCGACTTTGTATAGTCGCACTTTGGCTGGCGCATTAACCATGACTTTTTTCTGTTACGCTTTTGTGAACATGGGCATGGTAAGCGGCATTTTGCCTGTGGTGGGCGTGCCATTGCCGTTGGTGAGCTACGGTGGCACAGCAACTTTGTCGATTATGTTTATTTTGGCTTTGTTGATGGGCATTGCCAATCAAGGTAAAAAGAAAGAATAAACGATAAAAAGCAGCCTGCACTCCCAAAATTTTGAAAGCAATCTTTAATATGGCAACGATTAAAAAATCTGTTTTGGTGCTACACAGCGCGGAAAAGATGTATGCGCTGGTGGACAGGGTGGAAGACTACCCGCAATTTTTGCCGTGGTATGGCAAAACCGAAATTTTGTCGCGCACCGACACCGAACTCAAAGCGCGGCTACACATGGATTACATGGGCATCAACCAGTCTTTTGCCACGCACAACCACAACCAGCCGCTGCGTCAAATCCAAATGAATTTGCTGGAAGGACCGTTTAAATCGCTGCACGGCACTTGGCAATTTGTAGATTTGGGCGATGGCATGTGTCAGATTGAATTTACGCTGCACTACGAATTAACAGGACTGTTGAGCCGTGTGATTGCGCCTGTGTTTTCGGTGGTAACCAATCGTTTGGTTGATGCCTTTGTGCAGGAAGCGAATCGCCGCTATGGATAAAATCGCCGTGGAAGTGGCATACGGCACCGCCACGCAGCAAAAATTGTATCGCTTGCACCTAGCCGCTGACTGCACGGCGCGACAAGCCGTTTTGGCAGCACCGATTTTGCACGATTTCCCCGATGCCGATGTGCAGGCTGCTTTGTTGGGCATATTCGGCAAAGCGGTTAAAGACGACACAGTATTGCGCGATGGCGACCGCGTGGAAGTGTATCGCCCCTTGCTTGCTGACCCAAAAGACGCTCGCCGCAAACGAGTCGCGCAGAAAAAATAGGAATCTCATCAACATGAAAATTAAATTGATTGTCGGCTTGGGCAACCCCACTGCCGAATACGAAAAAACGCGCCACAATGCTGGTTTTTGGTTTTTGGACGAATTGGCGTGGCAATGGAAAGCCAGTTGGAAAAACGAAAAGAAATTTTTTGGCGATGTTGCTCGCGTGTCGCGCCCCGGTGGCGAAGTGTGGTTGCTCAAACCCGATACTTATATGAATTTGTCGGGCAAGGCGGTGCAGGCGTTGGCGCAGTTCTACAAAATCGCGCCCGAAGAAATTTTGGTGGTACACGATGAACTGGACATTGATTGCGGTGCAATTCGCTTCAAACTGGGCGGCGGCAATGGCGGACACAATGGCTTAAAA
The DNA here is from genome assembly GCF_900475905.1 of Kingella kingae. GTDB lineage: Bacteria > Pseudomonadota > Gammaproteobacteria > Burkholderiales > Neisseriaceae > Kingella > Kingella kingae. Next base: position 1,891,665 of record NZ_LS483426.1, on the reverse strand, counting down.
GACATTCAAGCGAAAATGGGTACGCCCAATTTTTATCGCCTACGCTTGGGGATTGGACACCCTGGCGACCGCGCTTTGGTGGTGGGTTTTGTGTTGAACAAGCCATCGGCTGCCGAACGCGAATTGGTGGATGCGGCAATCGCTAAATCCTTACGCGCTATGGACGATATTATGGCAGGCAAACAGGAAGAAGCGGTGCGGTATTTGCATAGTAAGAATGCGGTTTGAATGACAAAAAGCAGCCTGCAACTTTTCATCAACAAAAAGTGCAGGCTGCTTTTTTGTTGTGATACACTTGCCCCCTATTTATTTTTCAATTTCAGAACAAAACGATGTCTTTATCTTTGGTACAAAAACTCGCTGCACAAACCGTGTTGGCGGTAGCAAATGGCAAAAATCTTGCCGATGAATTGGCAAACATCATCGCCCAAAATCCCGATTTAACCGCGCAAGACAAAGGCATGCTGCAAGACTTGGCATATGGTTGCCAGCGATTTTTGGGCAGCCTGCGTTATATGCTGGGCAAATTGCTCAACAAACCGTTGGACAACCCATTGCTAGAAGCGCATTTACTGGTGGCAATGTATCAACTCAATCACACCAAAAACGCGCCACACGCAGTTGTAAACGAAGCGGTGGAATACATCGGCAAAATGGGGCGTGGACAATACCGCTCGTTTGCCAATGCGATTTTGCGCCGTTTTCAGCGCGAACAAGAAGGGTTGAATAAATCGTGTCAATTCAATAATATAGCCAAATTCAATTTGCCGACTTGGTTGCAAAGCAGCCTGCAAACGCAGTACCCAAAACATTGGCACAATATGGTAACGGCGTTTCAATCGCACCCACCGCTCACCTTGCGCGTCAATCGCCGCCACATGAATGCCGATGCTTATTTGCTGCTGTTGGAACAAGCAGGCATTGCCGCCAAAAAATTGGACGATTATGCCATTCGCATTACCACGCCTGTGCCTGTGAACCAGTTGCCGCAATTTGCCAATGGCGCGGTGTCGGTGCAAGACTGGGGCGCACAGCAAGCGGCGTATTTGCTCAATCCGCAAAACGGCGAACGTGTGTTGGACGCTTGCGCTGCTCCAGGCGGCAAAACAGGGCATTTGTTGGAACTGGCCAATTGCAGCGTCACCGCGTTAGACATAGACAAAAAACGTTTGGCTCGCGTGCAAGACAATTTGGCGCGATTAAAATTGCAGGCTGCTTTGTATTGCTCACCTGCCCAAAATTTAGCCGAATGGTGGGACGGTGTGCCGTTTGATGTGATTTTGGCAGACGTACCTTGCACCGCATCAGGCACAATTAAACGCAATCCCGACATCAAATGGTTGCGCCGCCCCAACGACGCGCTCAAAACCGCGCAACAGCAAGAAATCATGCTAGATGAATTGTGGAAAACCTTGAAACAAGGCGGACGAATGTTGCTGGCAACGTGTTCTATTTTTGAAGCGGAAAACCAGTTGCAATGCCAAAAATTCCTGCGCCGTCATGCCGATGCCACTTTGCTAGAAGAAAAAGTTTTGATTCCCAACGAAAAACAAGATGGGTTTTATTATGCGCTTATTCACAAAAAATAATGTGTTAGCCAAACCAAAGCAGCCTGCACTTTTTTGGGGTGCAGGCTGCTTGCGCGTGTTTGTGTTGATGATTGGCTTGATGACGTTGCCCATTGCCCATGCCGAAAACATTCAGTCCACGCGCCGCGAAGCACAAATCTTGCCCAACGGACAACTGGCGATTAGCACACGTTTTGCCACCGAATTGCCCGAACAGCTAACCGATGCGCTGCAACAAGGCGTGTCGCTGGATTTTGAGTTGTCGTATCAACTGGAACGCCCGACATTTGCATCGTATCGCAGCAAAATCACGCAACTGGTCAGCAACGAAAACCGCGTAAACTATCGTCTATCGTATCACCCACTCACCAGCCGTTATCGCGTATCGGTTGGCACATTTTCTACTGAATACAGCAGCTTAACCACCGCACTCAAAGCAGTCGGTGCGATTGCAAATTGGCGCACGCTCAAACAAGGCACGTTGCTCAACGCCACGCCAAGCGATGTAGAAGCCAGCGTTCGGTTGAGTTTGAGTGTGAGCAAATTGCCCAAACCGTTTCAAATCAACGCCATCACATCGCGTGGCTGGAATTTGGATTCGGGTTGGCAAGATTTGATTATTCGTTAAAAAGCAGCCTGCACTTGCAACAACCGTCATTCCCGCGCAGGCGGGAATCCAATGCTTTATTTCGGTTATACAAAATCCATTTCTATAACTGAATCAGCCAGATAGATTCCTGCCTACGCAGGAATGACGGCAAATCCATTAACTCACGAGTTCCCATGCGCCGTTTTCTCATTTTCTGTGGCATCGCATCATTTGCCGTTTTGTATTTGCTCACGTTTTCCACCGACAGCGACAGCCGTTTTGCGCCTTATTTTTGGTGGATTGCGGTGGCGGCAGCCTTGTTGGCATCGATGCTGTTTACCGTCATCGTCCGCTATATTTGGTTGATTTTAAGCGACAAAAACAACCAAGTATTCGGCTCGGTCATCGCACGAAAATTGTCGGGTATGTTCACGTTGGTTGCCGCCTTGCCTGCCATTTTCTTGCTGGGCGTTGCCGCGCAGTTCATTGCATACAGCATTGACTCGTGGTTTGGCAACGACACAAAAGAAGCGTTGGAGCGCAGTTTAAAACTCAGTCAATCGGCGTTGAACAATGCCGCGCAACACAGCATGGTGCAGGCTGCTTCGGTTCGCGCCCATGTGCTAACCGCAGTCATGCAGCAAAACGATGTCGCCCCAGCACTCAACACCACCGAAGCGCGCGAATTTGCCCATCTTGCCGTGTGGAATTTAGATACGCGCCAACCGCTTGTTGAACGCAATCCCAATCAATTTACGCCGCCCGAATTGGACGAAAGCAGCCTGCACAAAATCCACCAATCCGACACGCATCACAGCATAGAAAGCATCAACCACACGCTTTATACCAACGGCTGGCTGCTGTTGCCCAAATACAATCATCAGCAATACGCACTGTTTTTCCGCCAAGCCGTGCCGCAGCAAGTGGCGCAAGATGCCGAATTAATTGAAGCCGCCCGTTCCAAATACGCCGAACTAGCCTTCGCGCAAAAAGGCTTACAAACCTTTTTCTTGGTCACTTTGTTGATTGCGGCATTGTTGGCGATTTTGTTAGCGATTGCGGCTGCCTTGTATTTTGCACGACGTTTTGTTGAACCGATTGTGCAGTTGGCAGACGGTGCGCGAGAAGTGGCGCAAGGCAATTTTCAACGCCGATTGCACATTATTCGCCAAGACGAATTGGGAAAATTAACTTTGTTGTTCAACCACATGAGTGAACAACTTGCCATTGCCAAACAAGCCGATGAGCAGCATCGACAAGAACAAGAAGCCGCCCGACATTATTTGGAGCGCGTGTTGGACAGTTTGAGCGCAGGCGTGATTACGCTAGACAGTGCAGGCTGCTTGAATACCTATAATCGCAGCGCAGAAACGATTTTGGATTGTTCTTTGTCGGCTATTTTGGGACAAAATCCGCAAGACTGGGCGCAGCAATCGCCGCAATACCACGCACTCAACCAAGCCCTAACGCCGTTGATTGAAAGCGAAAATGCCAACAAAGCGATTGAATTGACCTATCTTGCCCAAGACGAAAGCCGCATTTTGCTGGGCAAAGCCGTGCGCCTGCCAGCCGAAAACGGCAACGGCTTGGTTTTGGTGTTTGACAACATCACCACTTTGGTTCAAGCGCAAAAAGAAGCCGCATGGGGTGAAGTGGCAAAACGCTTGGCACACGAAATCCGCAATCCACTCACGCCAATCCAGCTTTCTGCCGAGCGATTGGCATGGAAATTGCGTGATAAACTTTCCGACCCCGATGTGCAAACGCTAGACAAATCCACCAACACAATCATTAAACAAGTCGCCGCACTAAAAGAAATGGTAGAAGCCTTTCGCAATTACGCTCGTGCGCCGTCTATTCGTTTGAAACCTGTTGATTTAAATGTGTTAATTGGTGAAGTATTGGTGCTATACGAAAGTGTACCTTGTACATTCCATACAGAATTGAGTAATATACCTATGTGGCTCAATGCCGATACCACGGCAATGCGTCAAGTGTTACACAATTTGTTCAAAAATGCTGCCGAAGCTGCCGAAAGCGACGTCAAACCACAAGTTTGGGTTAGCACACAAATCCAAAACGAACAAATTCACATTAGCGTGAGCAACAACGGCAAATCGTTTAGTCACGAAATGTTGCAGGCTGCTTTTGAGCCATATAAAACCGATAAATCCAATGGTACAGGCTTGGGGCTAGCGGTTGTGAAAAAAATTGTAGAAGACCATAATGGACGCATCACGCTCCACAATCGTGCAGAAGGTGGTGCGTGCCTAAACCTTTATTTTCCTTTTGTAGCAAATTTAACTGAACCATCAGAAAAATAATAATCATGAAAAGCACAGATATTTTAATTGTTGACGATGAAATTGGCATTCGTGAAGTATTGCAAGAAACCTTGGAGGACGAGGGCTACACCGTTGCTGTTGCCGAAAATGCCGAAGAAGCACGCAAATTGCGTATCAAAACGCGCCCATCTTTGGTGTTGCTGGATATTTGGATGCCCGATAGCGATGGCATCACGTTGCTCAAAGAATGGGCAACCAACGGCTTGCTGACCATGCCTGTGGTGATGATGAGCGGACACGGCAGCATCGACACCGCCGTAGAAGCCACCAAAATCGGCGCGTTGGACTTTTTGGAAAAGCCGATTCCGCTACAAAAATTGTTGCAAACGGTGGAACGCGCACTCAAATACGGCGAATCGCAAACCCAAGCCCCGATAACAGCAAACAATTTGGGTAGCAGCGCGGTGATTAAAGAATTGAATAAGCAGTTAGAACTAGCGTATCGCCACAATAATGCAGTTTTATTGCTGGGTGAAGCAGGCTGCCCATTTGAAACGGTGGCGCGGACATTCCACAAAAACAACACTCCTTGGGTGGAAGCACATAAACCCGAACATATTTCCAGTATGCCTTTGGATTTATTGGAAAAAGCATCAGGCGGCATTTTGTATTTGGGCGATATTTCACAATACGACAAATGTATTTTGCAAAGCATGGGCGTGATATTGGGCAAGGCAGAGCGGTTCAATGTGCGCATTGTGTGTTGCAGCAGCACACCTGTAAACGAATGGTTAAACGTCCAATCGGACACGCGCTTATCCAATTTATTGTCGGGCGCGGTGATTTCGTTGCCGCCGCTGCGTCATCAAATTGAAGACATTCCGTTTTTGGCAGGGCAAATTCTGCGCGAATTATCCAGTAGCCTGCAAGAAGAAACGCACGTTAAATTTACATCAGCCGCCTACAACCGCTTGCGCCAATACGACTGGCCGGGCAATTTGGAGCAATTTCGTAATGTGATTAAAAGCCTTGCGCTCAACTGCGAGGGCAACGAAGTCCACGACGGCGCAGTAACGCGCGTATTGAGCCAGTTTAATCAAAACGAAACCGCGCAAGAAGTAAAAGGCGGTTTTAACTTCAACTTGCCGCTGCGTGAATTGCGCGAAGAATTGGAACGCCGTTATTTTGAGTTCCACATTCAGCAAGAAAACCACAATATGAGCCGCGTGGCGCAAAAAGTGGGCTTGGAACGCACGCATTTGTATCGCAAACTCAAACAACTGGGCATTTCGTTTACTCGACGCGGTGGCGAGAAAGAGTAAATCTACATCAAACCAATCATCGCCGTCATTTTTGCTTGATGCAGAAATGACGGCGTAGTCGTAGTAAAAAAGCAGCCTGCACATGAAACTACATCAACTCATCGAACAACATTGGCAAACGCCCAATCCAATTTTGCGTGTTTTGCTGACTCCGCTTTCGCGTTTGTTTGCGCTGATTGCACAACATCGTCGCCAACGCTATCAACACAATCCGCACAAAATCCAAAAATTGCCTGTGCCTGTGGTGATTGTGGGCAATATTCACGCGGGTGGCACGGGCAAAACGCCCATTACCGCTGCTTTGGTTCGCGGCTTGCAACAACGTGGCGTGCGTGTTGGCATCATCAGTCGCGGCTATGGCAGACAAAGCAGCGAAATTTATGTGCTGCACGCGCACAGTCAAGCAGCAGATGTTGGTGATGAACCGTTGATGCTGTATCGTCAAACCGCTGCACCGATGGCGGTGGGAGCGAATCGCTATGTGACTGGGCAAGCGTTGTTGGCGCATTATCCCGACATTCAACTGTTGGTGGCGGACGATGGTTTGCAGCATTACGCGTTGCACCGCGATATGGAAATTGGCGTGTTCCCAGCCGCCGATTTGCGCCGATTAAGCGAATTGGACGTGTTGCCCAACGGCAGCCTGCGCGAACCGATTGCACGATTGGGCGAATTAGACGGCGTGGTGTTAAGCCAAGCCAACGCAGACGATATAACGTGGGCGCAAGAACAAACGGTTTTTCCGCACGATTTATTTGCCAGCAGCGTGGTTTGCGGTGCGCCGTATCGCTTCAATCAAGCAAACGAAAAGCTAGACCCAAGCAGCCTGCACCCCAATCAAACCTGCGTGGCGGTGGCTGGCATTGCACGTCCCGAACGGTTTTTTCAGTCTTTGCGCGATATGGGGATTGAATTGGCGCAAACGCTGGCTTTGGCTGACCACGCGGTGTTGTCGCTTGATGATTTGCCTGCTGCGGATTATGTGTTGATTACGGAAAAAGATGCGGTGAAATTGCCGACCCATGCGCCCGATTGCATTTGGGTGTTGCCGATTGAAGCGCGGATTGAGCCTGATTTGGCGGATTGGGTTTGCGCGAAATTGGGTTTGTGATGTGAGTGATTTAAATCAAACAAAAAAAGTGCAGGCTGCTTTTTTGAGTATTTCAAAAGCAGCCTGCACTTTTTCTATTCAATATCCTAGTGTGATTATTTCACCGCCAATCTTTTGCTCAACGGCAAAATCACAGCGCAGCAAATCACGCCCACAATCAAGCCTACGACTAAATCAAATCCTGTGGCAATTAAAGCGTTGCTCCATTGAATGTGGTGCAGCGCGTCTATGTTGTGGGTAAAAATGCCGCCACCCACCAAGAACATTGCTAGCGTGCCAACAAACGCCAGCGCACGCATCACCCAAGGCATAATGGCGATAATCATGCGTCCAATCGCGCGTTTGCCAGACGAAGCAGCCTGCATCAAATACAAGCCCACATCATCGGCTTTGACAATCATCGCCACCAAGCCGTAAACAAAAATCGTAATGCCGATGCCAACCGCCGACAAAGCGAAAATTTTAACCATGAGCGTGGATTCTTGTACCACACCCAACGCGATGATGATGATTTCTGCCGACAAAATAAAATCGGTGCGAATTGTACCTTTGATTTTGTCTTTTTCGCTGTCGAGTGAATCGGGAATGTGCGTGGCTTCATGCGCTTCTTCGTGGTGATGTAAAAACTTGTGCAGCAATTTTTCTACACCTTCAAAACACAAATATGCGCCGCCTATCATCAGCAACGGCGTAATCAACTTTGGCAAAAAAATCGACAACAATAGGGCGATGGGAATCAAAATGACTTTGTTGATGAGCGAGCCCTTTGCCACCGCCCACACAATCGGCAATTCGCGGTCGGCTTGTACGCCTGTTACTTGGTTGGCATTCAACGCCAAATCGTCGCCTACCACGCCTGCGGTTTTTTTGGCTGCCATTTTGGTCATGAGTGCCACATCGTCCAGCACCGATGCGATGTCGTCCAACAAGGTAAACAAAGATGCAAAAGCCATTTTAATATCCTAACAAATTGAAAAGGCAAGATTATAGCGTAAAAAGCAGCCTGCACTTTTTGTTGATTCAAAGTGCAGGCTGCTTTGTTTAGCATTTAGGTATTCTAGTTGATTAAAATTGCAATGATACAGCGTTGCCAACGCCCTTATGTACTTATCGTACACGGCGGGCGTTGTCGCCTTGTCTCATTTTTATTTTAATCAACTATACTTCGCGCTTTGCCAAACGTTTTCCAAATAATTCAACGTCAAAAAGCTGGTGTCAGCCACAATCGCAATATCATCGCCCAAATCGCTGGCTTTGCCCACGCCAATCGGCAACGCGCCAGCCGCTTTAATCGCTGCCACGCCAGCCGCCGCGTCTTCAATGCCAATGCAGTTTTCAATCGCTACATCCACACCAGCCGCCGCTGCCAAAAAAATATCAGGTGCTGGCTTGGATTGCGCGATTTTTGCAGGGTCGGCGATGCAATCAAAATATTCCGTTAATTGCATTTGCTGCAACAATTTCGGGCCATTTTTGCTTGCTGATGCCAACGCGATTTTTTTACCACTCGCACGCAACGCTTTGAGCAAATCCAAAATGCCAGCGTAAACATCATTCGGCGAAACCGCTTCAATCATCGTCAAATAATTCGCGTTTTTGTGTTCGGTTAATTGCTTAAATTCTTCTGGCGAAACGGTTTTATTGCCGTGCACCAAAATGCGTTTGAGCGAATCATCACGCGACACGCCTTTCAGTTGCTCGTTGAATTGGCGGTCAATGCTAATCCCCAATTCTTCCGCCAACTTTTGCCACGCGAGAAAATGATATTCCGCCGTGTCGGTAATCACGCCGTCCAAATCAAAAAGTACCGCTTCAAAAGTCATGCTTATTCTCCACGTTGCAATGCGGTTACAAATTCGCTTTGTAATTCAACTTCTTGACCGTAAACGCTCAATTTCAATGCGTCGCCTTTGAGCAAATTCAATTTCACATTTGCGCTATCAACGGTTACTTTAATCAAGCGACCGCGATAATTGATGTGGAATGCGTAACCTGTCCAAACGCTTGGCAAGAATGGCGCAAAACTCAATTTGCCGCCCCAAGTTTTCATTTGTGCGAAACCTTGCACAATGCCTAACCAAGAACCCGTCATAGACGTGATGTGCAAACCGTCTTCCGTGTCGTTGTTGTAATTATCCAAGTCCAAACGCGCCGTGCGTTGGTACATTTCAACTGCTTTTTCTTCTTTGCCCAATTCCGCTGCCAAAATCGCGTGGATTGATGGCGATAATGAACTTTCGTGAACGGTCATCGGTTCGTAGAAATCAAAATTGCGGCGTTTTTCGTCCAATGTGAAACGGTCGCCGAAGAAGTAAATCCCTTGCAACACGTCCGCTTGTTTGATGAATGGCGAACGCAAAATTTTGTCCCAAGACCATTTTTGGTTCAATGGCAAATCGTCTTTGGACAATGCCGAAACTGGGCGCAAATCTTTGTCCAAGAAACCATCGTGTTGTACAAATACATTCAATTCCGCGTCAAACGGACGGTACATATTCGCGATAATATCCGCCCATTTTGCCAATTCTTCCGCGCTCACGTTCAAATCTGGGCGTGGGTATTTTGCCAATGCCGCAGACGTGTATTCCAATACCCAAGCAGCTAAATTGTTGGTGTACCAGTTATTATTGATGTTGTTTTCGTATTCGTTTGGACCGGTTACGCCGTGCATCATGTATTTGCCGTGGCGGTTTGAGAAATGCACGCGGTCAGCCCAGAAACGTGAAATTTCTACCAACACTTCCAAGCCTTCTTTTGCCAAATAGCTTTCGTCGCCTGTGTAGTTGGTGTAATTGTAAATCGCGTAGGCAATCGCACCGTTGCGGTGAATTTCTTCAAACGTGATTTCCCATTCGTTGTGGCATTCCACGCCTGTGAACGTAACCATTGGGTACAACGCGCCTGCCAAACCTTGTTGTCCTGCGTTGTGTTTCGCTTGCGGTAATTGATTGTGGCGATATTTCAACAAGTTGCGTGTAACTTGTGGTTCTGCCAACGCCAAATACAACGGCACAGCATAGGCTTCCGTATCCCAATACGTTGCGCCACCGTATTTTTCGCCTGTGAAACCTTTTGGACCGATATTCAAACGCGCATCTTCGCCGTAGTAAGTCGCGAATAATTGGAATAAATTGAAGCGGATACCTTGTTGCGCTTCATTGTTGCCGCTAATCACCACGTCCGCGCTTTCCCAACGTTTCAGCCAGCCTGCTTTGTGCGCCGCCAACAAATCGGCAAATGATTGTTTAGCCACTTTTTCAGACAATTCGCGTCCTGCTTTTTGCACAGCTTCCAAATCAGCATAATCGCGGCTTGTGGTAATAATCACACGTTTTTCAAAAAATTGCGTTTCGCTGCCAACGCTGCCTGAAAATTCATTGCTTACTTGCCAATCTTGTTCTTGGCTGCTTGAAACGTTGAAATCGCCTGCGAAATGTTGTTCCGCGTTCACGATAAATTGTTCCACGCCAAATGGATTGGCAACGGTTTGAGTGGCAATCGCCGAAGTTTCCGCGTTCACTTCACGCGCCAACACTTGCCAGAATTTTTCTTCGTAGTTGGAATCTTCGTTTTTCACGTCAGCGTCAATCATAGAATTGATGCGGACTTCGTGCGTTTTGCCGTCCACCGCAACCATTTCCCAACGGATGGCGGCTAATTCTTTTTGTGCCACCGACAAAAATTTGGTAATCGCAAATTTCACGCCAAACACGGTAAATTGACGGCGGAATACGCCTGTTTTCATGTCCAATTCAATCGCGAAATTAGCAACTTCATTTTTCGCCAAATCCACTTCTTGATTGTCCACAAAAATCGCTACTTTGCTGAAATTTAAGGCGTTAATCGCTTTACCGAAATATTTTGGATAGCCGTTTTTCCACCAACCCACACGCGTTTTATCGGGAAACCACACGCCTGCGATGTAAGTACCCAAATGGCTGTCGGCAGAATACGTTTCTTCAAAATTGCCGCGCATACCCATGTAGCCATTACCGATACTGGTCAGGCTTTCTTGTAAGCGTTTGTGTTCTTTTTCCAATTTGGTTGAGCGAATCGCCCATGGCAGAACGTCCATAATTCTCAAATACATAGTGTTATTCCTTATGAAAATTGAAGCGAAAAAATTGAATTTTTGAATGGATAAATTTTATTGAAAAAGCAGCCTGCATATTTTCAGGCAGCCTGAAATATACGACAAAACTTTTAGTTGCAGTAATCTTGTTCCCTCTCCTTTGGGAGAGGGCTAGGGAGAGGGAAAAATCGCTGAATAAAACAAATCTTTAGTTAAGGCTGAAAAGTTTTCCGTTCTCCCACAGGAGAGGGAGTAGATTTGCTTATATATAAAAATTTCTGTCGTATCAAAAAGCAGCCTGAAACATTTCCACCATTTTCAGGCTGCCTGAAATGGTTAATTACCGTGCGTTTCTTTGATCAAAAACACCGAGAATGCGCCCAACAGTAACACAATCCCTGCCATGATAAACATATTTGCTTGCACACCGCCCAACATCGGGAACAGTGCGAAACTCAACAACGAAGCCACAATTTGCGGCAAACAAATAGACGTGTTAAACAAACCCAAATAAGTGCCTGTGTGTTTGCCCGACAAAGCATTGGTAACAATCGTCAATGGGTAAGTCAAAATACCCGCCCAAGCAATCCCCACCAAAATAAACGACACGATTAACAAATATTGATTGGTCGCAAACGCAATAGACAAGAAGCCCAACGCGCCCAACGCCAAGCAGCCAAAATAGCTTTGTTTATGATATTGATTGGGAATTTTCGCCAAAACATACGAACACGCCACCGCAGCCACCGATTGCACCGCCGCCAACACGCCAAACCAGTTGCCCGCTTCCTGATAACCAGCCGAAGCCGCATCGGTTGCATTCCACACATTCGCTGCAATCGCGCCAGCCGAATACGTCCACAAATATTGGAACGCAAACCAGCAGAAAAATTGCGTAAATGACACCGTCCAAAATGCTTTTGGCGCACGTTTGAGCAATTCAATCCAGCTTACTTTTTCTTCATTGGCTTTTACGTCAATGCCGTGATAACGCGCATAGGTTTCAGGGTCGTACTCTTTCACTTTGAACACGGTCAATGCGCTGGTAACAATCAACAACGCCGCGCCCACATAAAACGACACGACAACCGTTTGCGGCACAACGCCTTTTTCCGCCACGTTGCTCAAACCAATAATCGCAAACAAAAACGGCAAAATTGACGCAACAATACCGCCTGTATTCGCCAAGAAACTTTGAATGCCATACGCATAGCTTTTTTGTTCTTCGTTTACCATGTCGCCGACCATCATTTTGAATGGCTGCATCGCCATATTAGACGACACGTCCAACAGCGCAATCATCAACGCACCAAACATCAACGCCATCGCATAACTCAAACCCAAGCTACCTGAATTGGGTATCAACAACATCACAATCACCGCAATCAACGAGCCATAAATCAAATACGGCAAACGGCGACCACCCAAACGCGGCGACCAAGTGCGGTCAGAAAAATGCCCCACGATCGGCTGCACAATCATGCCAGCGAGCGGTGGCAAAATGAAAAACCAACCCAAACTGTGTGGGTCTGCGCCTAGCGTTTGGAAAATGCGGCTCATTTGAGAACTTTGCAGCGTAAACGCGGTTTGCACACCCAAAAAACCGAAACTCATCATCCAAATGGTGTTTTTGGATAGCGTTGGCAGCCCTTGTTTGGTTGGGGTTTGATTGTCTGTTGCCATAGTATTACTCCGAGAGGTTTAAAATAAAATCATTTTGATGGTAGTTTACTGTTTTGGTGCGGATAACGATACGATATGCGCCAGATTTTGCTAATTTTGTGTGCAAATAAAAATAATATTAGTTATATCAGTTAGCTATTTTAAATAATCGGTTTTAGCGAGTTAAGCGCGTCTAATACTATTTCAGGGGTTGTAAAAAGTCAAAGGAAATTCATTATTTGTTGCAATAAGTCAAAATTAAGTAAAAAAGCAGCCTGCACTTTTTGTTGATTCAAAGTGCAGGCTGCTTTGCCCTTTTGTCCAAATCTATGATTTGGTTATAAAAGGGTATGTCGTAGGCATGCTTAATCAATCAATGCAGCAAAACCGAAGTCATGCTAATAGACCCCATATCCATTTGATTATTGAACAACGCCACGCGGTCGCTATCGTCTTGTTGCGCCAACACATACAGCAGCGGCAACAAATGCTCGGGCGTGGGCACAGACAGCCGCGCGACGTCGCCAAATTGATGATAGTTGATGATGTTGTCGTGCTGGCGATATTCAATCGCATGGTTGATGTGCGCCAAAAATTGCTCTGCCCAATCGTATGCAGGCGCGTGGTCGGTGCGTTGCGCGGCGCGTAGGTTATGCACAATATTGCCGCTGCCCACAATCAACACGCCTTGTTCGCGCAACACACGCAAACGCTGGGCTTGCTCGTAATGCCATTGCGGCGGCTGCGATAAATCCAAACCCAGTTGCACCACAGGCACATCGGCTTGGGGGGACAAAAATTTCAGCACCGCCCATGCGCCGTGGTCTAAACCGCGAGTAGGGTGGATTTGTGCTTCGGGCAATAAATCGCATAATTGTTGCGCCAATTCGGGGCTGCCAGCGGCTGGATAATTTTGTTGATACAAGGCTTCGGGAAAGCCATAAAAATCGTAAATGGTGTCAGGCTGCGCTGCGCCCGTTATCCACAAACCGTCATACCAATGCGCCGACACGCACACAATCGCTTTGGGTTTGGCAAAGGTTTGGGCAATGCGCGTGATGTTTTGGTTGATGTCTAATTCGGGGCGCAACATGTTCATTGGGCTGCCGTGTCCCAAAAAAAGTGCAGGCTGCTTTTTGTTTGGATTGGATTGCATGATAGAATTTCTTTGTGTTTTTAATATATCGCCAGTTTAATTTTGTTATACAAGAAAATAAATAGGCATTTTATCAACACAATTTTAATCTACATGAAACAACGGAGAACATCATGCAAACCTTAACCCACTATCTGCAACAACACAGCCAACAATACGTGATTGCACCCGAGCTGATTAGCACGGTTGGCAGCATCGTGGCAGCCTGCACGCAAATTAGCCGTCATGTGCGATTGGGCGCGTTGTCGGGCGTGTTGGGCGAGGCTGGCACAGGCAATATTCAGGGCGAAGCGCAAAAAAAATTGGACGTGCTTGCCAATCAAATCTTAATCGACACTTTGCGCGACAACGCCAATGTGGCAGGCATCGCCAGCGAAGAAGAAGACGATTTTGTCGCCACTAGCGAGCAGGGCGGTTATTTGGTGTTGTTTGACCCGTTGGACGGTTCGTCTAATATTGATGTAAACATTTCTATTGGCACGATTTTTTCGGTGCTGGCAAAACCAGCGGGCAGCCTGCACACGCAATCGTTCTTGCAAGCAGGCAGCAAGCAAGTGGCAGCAGGCTATGTGTTGTATGGCGTACAAACGATTTTGGTGCTGACATTCAAACACGGCGTGGCAGCGTTCACACTCAACGAACAAGGCGAGTTCATTCAAACGCAGGCTGCTTTGCAAGTTCCCACGCAAACGGCAGAATTTGCCATCAATATGTCCAACCAACGCCACTGGGAGCAGCCGATTCAGCAATATATTGGCGAATTGCTGGCAGGCAAAGACGGCGTGCGCGGCAAAAATTACAATATGCGCTGGGTGGCGAGCATGGTGGCAGAAGTCCATCGCATTTTGACGCGCGGCGGCGTGTTTCTCTATCCCAAAGACAACCGCGACCCCAGCAAAGCAGGCAAATTGCGTTTGATGTATGAAGCCAATCCGCTGGGCTTGGTGGTGGAACAAGCAGGCGGCAAAATCACCAATGCGCGTGAAAATATGTTGCAGATTCAACCGACTGGCTTACATCAACGTGTAGCGGTGGTGTTGGGTAGCGTGGAAGAAGTGGATAAAGTACAAACATTACACAGTGGATTATCTTCAAACTAGCACTGCGTTGCCAACGCCTTTATGTACTATAGTGGATTAAATTTAGATTATGACAAGGCGACAACGACCGCCGTGTACGAATATAGTGAATTAAATTTAGATTAGTACCGCGTTGCCAACTCCCTTATGTACTAGATGTACACGGCGGTCGTTGTCGCCTTGTTCTAGTTAGAATCTAATCCACTTTTACCCATATGATTCGGTACAATCCACAGGATAACTTGTGGATAAGTCATCTAAATCATTCAACCCACAACAAAAAGTGCAGGCTGCTTAAAAAATAAGCAGTCTGCATAAATCATACGCCATGCTCACACTTATAGACCCAGACAATCCCCATTTCCCCAAGCTCAATCCCAGCAACACACCACAAGACGGCTTAATTGCCGCTAGCGAAATCATCACACCAAACATGGTGCAGGCTGCTTATCGCAACGGACTGTTTTCATGGCTCAAAGCACATGGCTATTGGCTATGGTTCACCCAACACCCACGCGCCGTTATCTTTCCAAACCAATTGCACATCGGACACAATCTACGCAAAGCCTTGCGCCAACAACGCTACCAAGTCAGCGTCAATCGCGCCTTTGATGACGTGATTCGCGCCTGTTCCACCGTGCCACGCGCAGGACAAAACGGCACATGGATAAACCACGACATCATACAAACCTACGGCGCACTACATCAACAAGGCAAAGCCCATTCATTTGAATGCTGGTATCCCGACCATGCGGGCAGCCTGCACTTGGCAGGCGGATTTTATGGCGTACAAATCGGGTGCGTATTTTATGGCGAATCCATGTTTTGCCAGCACGACAACGCCTCCAAAATCGCCTTTGCCCACGCCGTGCCGTATTTGCGCGACTGCGGTATCGCCCTAATAGACTGCCAACAAGACACCGACCACATGTGCCGCTTCGGCTCACAGCTCTTGCCGATAGACCAATATTGCAGGCTGCTTTTAGATTTAAACGACCAGCCGTTAAACCAATCAATCCAAGCCATAAATATCGCCCAAAATTAAGTTTACGTTTGCCTATATGATCTCGTTCGTACATGGCGTTGCGCCGCCATACCCACGTCCCTGCACATAGCCCAATTTACCGTGTAAAAAAATTCCCAAGCTGTGTAAAATTAGTTTATGATTTAGACAGTTTCAAGCCGTTTATCACAGTTTGCAAACGTCAAACAAGAAGAAAACCATTTACATAAGGAACAAAGCAATGTTACAAGAATACCGTCAAGCCGCAGCAGAACGCGCTGCCTTGGGCATTCCCGCTCTTCCATTGACCGCCGCACAAATGGCTGATTTAGCCGATTTGCTGAAAAATCCCCCTGCTGGCGAAGGCGAATTTTTGGTTGATTTATTGACCAACCGCGTCCCTGCTGGTGTGGACGATGCTGCCAAAGTGAAAGCATCGTTTTTGGCGGCGATTGCCGATGGCAGCGTAACCAGTCCGCTCGTGTCGCCTGAATTGGCAGCCAAATTATTAGGCACGATGCTGGGCGGTTACAACATTCACCCATTGATTGAATTGTTGGACAATGAAAAATTAGCCCCAATCGCGGCGGAAGGTTTGAAACATACTTTGTTGATGTTTGATTCATTCCACGACGTGAAAGAAAAAGCCGACAAAGGCAACGCACACGCCAAAGCCGTGTTGCAATCTTGGGCGGACGCGGAATGGTTCACTTCGCGCCAAGCTGTACCTGAAAAAATCACCGTTACCGTGTTCAAAGTAGATGGCGAAACCAATACCGATGATTTGTCGCCAGCCCCTGACGCTTGGTCGCGCCCTGATATTCCGTTGCACGCATTGGCAATGTTGAAAAATCCACGCGACGGTATTACGCCTGATAAAGCGGGCGAAGTCGGTCCAATCAAATTGTTGGAAGAATTGAAAGCCAAAGGCAATTTGGTGGCGTATGTCGGCGATGTGGTCGGCACGGGTTCATCACGCAAATCCGCAACCAATTCCGTGATTTGGCATACAGGCGAAGACATTCCTTTTGTTCCAAACAAACGCTTTGGCGGCGTGTGCTTGGGTGGCAAAATTGCCCCGATTTTCTTTAATACACAAGAAGATAGCGGCGCACTGCCGATTGAAGTAGATGTGAGCAGCCTGAAAATGGGTGACGTGGTAGACATTTTCCCTTACGAGGGCAAAATCGTGAAAAACGGCGAAACCGTGTCCACGTTTGAGCTGAAATCGCAAGTGTTGTTGGACGAAGTTCAGGCAGGCGGTCGCATTAATTTGATTATTGGTCGCGGTTTGACAGCCAAAGCGCGTGAAGCCTTGGGTTTGCCCGCGTCAGACAAATTCCGTTTGCCGCAAGCACCTGCCGCAAGCAATGCTGGTTTTACGTTGGCGCAAAAAATGGTTGGTCGTGCGTGTGGGCTGCCTGAAGGTAAAGGCGTTCGCCCCGGCACTTACTGCGAACCACGCATGACTACGGTCGGTTCACAAGACACAACAGGTCCAATGACACGCGATGAATTGAAAGACTTGGCGTGTTTGGGTTTCTCGGCAGATTTGGTGATGCAATCGTTCTGCCATACCGCGGCGTATCCGAAACCTGTGGACGTAAAAACCCACAAAGAGCTGCCTGAATTTATCTCAACGCGTGGCGGCGTATCGTTGCGCCCTGGCGATGGCGTGATTCACTCGTGGTTGAACCGCTTGTTGATGCCTGACACAGTCGGCACGGGCGGCGACTCGCACACGCGTTTCCCGATTGGTATTTCGTTCCCAGCAGGTTCGGGTTTGGTGGCGTTTGCCGCGGCAACTGGCGTGATGCCGTTGGATATGCCTGAGTCGGTGTTGGTGCGCTTTTCAGGCAGCCTGCAAGCTGGCGTAACGCTGCGCGATTTGGTTAATGCGATTCCTTTGTATGCGATTAAACAAGGTTTGCTGACGGTTGCCAAAGCAGGTAAGAAAAATATTTTCTCGGGTCGCATTTTGGAAATTGAAGGTTTACCAGATTTGAAAGTGGAACAAGCCTTTGAATTGACAGACGCTTCTGCGGAACGCTCGGCGGCTGGTTGTACGGTTAAATTGAATCAAGAGCCGATTATTGAATACATGAAATCCAATATCGTGTTGATGAAAAACATGATTGCGGACGGCTATGCAGATGCGCGTACTTTGGAACGCCGCATTAAGACAATGGAAGCGTGGATTGCCAATCCGCAACTGTTGGAAGCGGACAAGGACGCGGAATACGCTGCCGTGATTGAAATCAATATGGACGACATCAAAGAGCCGATTATCGCGTGTCCGAATGACCCTGATGACGTGTGCTTCATGTCTGAAAAATCAGGTACGAAAATTGATGAAGTGTTCATCGGTTCGTGCATGACGAATATTGGACATTTCCGCGCTGCGTCTAAATTGTTGGAAGGCAAAGCGGATACGCCTGTGCGTTTGTGGATTGCGCCGCCAACCAAAATGGACGCGAAACAGTTGTCAGACGAAGGACACTACGGTGTGTTGGGTCGTGCAGGTGCGCGTATGGAAATGCCTGGGTGTTCATTGTGCATGGGCAACCAAGCGCAAGTACGCGAAGGCGCGACTGTGATGTCCACTTCTACGCGCAATTTCCCAAACCGCTTGGGTAAAAATACCAATGTGTTCTTGGGTTCGGCGGAATTGGCGGCGATTTGTTCTAAATTGGGCAAAATTCCGACTGTGGAAGAGTATCAAGCCAACATCGGCATTATCAATGAAAACGGCGATAAAATTTATAAATACATGAATTTTAATGAAATCGCTGAATATAATGATGTGGCGGAAAGCGTAAACGTATAAGCGTTTTAAAATAACAAAGCAGCCTGCACTTTTTGTTAAAAAGGATGTGCCACCTACGGCATACCCTTTTTATACCCAAATCAAAGATTTGGACAAAAAGTGCAGGCTGCTTTTCACATATTTCATATTATTCAAGAGAAATCATCATGATACGTTCACTTTCTATTATCTTGGGCTGTTTGGCGTTGGGCGAGCTGATTATTTATCTAACCCACATCAAATTGCCGTCAGGCATTATTGGCTTGTTGATTTTATTTGGTTTATTGCAAGGCAAATGGGTCAAGCCCGATTGGTTTAAACCGATTACCGATTTTTTAATGCAAAATTTGATGTTAATTCTGATTGCGCCGTGCGTGGCGTTGGTGCAATACCTTGATTTATTGTCAAAAGATATTGGCGCAATTTTTGTATCGGCAGTCGGCAGCAGCGTGTTAGTCTTGCTCGCCACCGCCAAAACCTACGAATGGGCGCGGAAAAAATTCAGCCAAAACAACAAAAAAGGAAAATCTGCATGAAAACCAGTTTTGCATCTAATTCGTTTTTGCTGCTGTTTATGCTTGTGAGTTTGTATTGGCTGTGTATTGTGATTCGCAAACGCACAGGCAGCCCTTTTGTGAATCCTGTGCTGATTTGCACGACTATTTTCATTATTTATCTGAAAGTTACCGATACACCCTACGCCGATTTCCAAAAAACAGGACAATTAGTGAGCGTGTGGTTGCAGCCTGCGATTGTGTGTTTGGCTGTGCCGTTGTATTTGCAATGGCAGAAAATTCGGGCGCAATGGTTGTCGATTTTGTTGTCACAACTGGCTGGTAGCGTGGTGGGCGTGGTGTCGGGCGTGTGGATAGCGCATTTTATGGGCGCAGCGCGTGAAGTGAGTATGGCGGTGGCGGCAAAATCGGTTACGTTGCCGATTGCGTTGGAAATTACGCAAGTTTTGGGCGGTATTCCGTCCATTAGCGCGGCTGGCGTGATTTTGGCAGGGCTGACGGGACAGATGTTTGGTTTTATGTTGATGAAAAATTGGACAAAAAATCCGATTGCCAAATCATTGGCGCAAGGCACGACTTCACATGCCATGGGCATTGTGGCGTGTTTGGAGAAAAGCGGACATTTTGCCGCGTATGCGACTGTTGGCTTGATTTTGAACGGTGTCATCACTTCGTTGATTGCACCATTGATTGTGCCGTTTTTGATTTGAATAATACAAAGCAGCCTGCACTTTGAATCAACAAAAAGTGCAGGCTGCTTTGTATTTAAATCAGCATTACTTCGCTTGTTTTTCTTTGCGTTCTTGCAACCAATGTTCCAAGTAGTGAATGCTCACACCGCCTTGAATAAAGCCAGCATCACGGAACAAATCACGGTGCAACGGCGCATTGGTTTTGATACCTGTAACCGCCAATTCGTCCATTGCCACGCGCATTTTGGCGATGGCTTGGTCGCGGTCTTTACCATGAACGCAGATTTTGCCAATCAAGCTGTCGTAATTGGGCGGAATGCGATAGCCTTGATAAATATGGCTATCCACGCGCACCCCCAATCCCCCAGGTAAATGGCAAGATTCAATTTTGCCAGGGCTTGGAATAAAGTTGTATGGGTCTTCGGCATTGATACGGCATTCAAACGCATGACCTTCAATCACGATGTCGGATTGCGCGTATTGCAACGGCAAACCAGCCGCCACGCGCAACTGTTCTTGCACGATGTCCACGCCAGTAATCAGTTCGGTAACAGGGTGTTCCACTTGTACACGTGTATTCATTTCAATAAAGAAAAACTCGCCGTCTTCATACAAAAATTCAAATGTACCTGCACCGCGATAGCCAATGCGCTTGCAAGCGTCCGCGCAAGCCGTGCCGATTTTTTCACGTTCTGTTGGTGTGATAAACGGTGCAGGGGCTTCTTCAATGATTTTTTGATGACGGCGTTGCATAGAGCAATCACGTTCGCCCAAATAAATCGCGTTGCCGTGTTCGTCCGCCAATACTTGAATTTCCACATGGCGTGGACGTTGCAAAAAGCGTTCCATGTAAACCATAGGATTACCAAATGCTGCTTCCGCTTCGGCTTTGGTCATTTCCACCGATTTGAGCAAATCTTCTTTCTTTTCAACGACACGCATACCGCGACCACCGCCACCGCCAGACGCTTTGATGATGACTGGGAAACCGACTTTATCGGCGATTTTCAAAATTTCATCAGGATTATCGGGCAATGCGCCATCTGAGCCTGGGACGCAAGGTACGCCAGCCGCAATCATCGCGTGTTTGGCAGACACTTTGTCGCCCATTAAACGGATGGTATCGGCTTTCGGACCAATGAAAATAAAGCCTGATTTTTCAACTTGTTCTGCGAAATTCGCGTTTTCCGCCAAAAAGCCATAACCTGGGTGAATCGCGTCCGAGCCTGTCACTTCTGCGGCGGCAATCAACGCTGGAATATTCAAATAACTTTGTGGCGACGGTGCAGGGCCAATACACACGCTTTCGTCTGCCAATTTAACGTGCAGGCTTTCGCGGTCGGCTTCGGAATGCACGGCAACGGTGGCAATGCCCATTTCACGGCAAGCGCGTAAAATGCGTAAAGCAATTTCGCCACGGTTGGCAATTAACACTTTTTTTAACATGGTTTTATTCCAAATTATTTAGGCTACTCAAAAGCAGCCTGCACATTATTCAATAATAAACAAAGGCTCGCCGTATTCTACTGGCTGACCGTTTTCCACCAAAATCGCTTTGATTACGCCTGATTTCTCGGCTTCAATTTCGTTCATCAATTTCATCGCTTCAATGATGCAGATGGTTTGACCTTCTTTTACCGTTGCGCCAACTTCCACAAACGGTGCAGCCGTTGGGCTGGCTGCGCGATAGAATGTGCCAACCATAGGCGATTTTTGCGCGTTTGTTGTATCTGCTGCCGCAGGTGCGCTAGGTGTAGCAGGCGCAGCAACGGGCGCAGCGACAGCAGGTGCGACTTGTGGTGCAGCAACAGGTGCAGGCGCGTAAACCGTTTGCACCGTAGGCGCAGCCACCGAGCGTGTGATACGGACTTTTTCTTCGCCTTCGGTGATTTCTAATTCGGCAATGCCAGAACCTTCAACCAATTCAATCAGTTTTTGTAATTTGCGTAAATCCATTTTGTGTGATTCCTATGCGTGGATAAAAAATATTGCGATTCATGGTTAAATAATGTGAGAGTGTTTAGACCATGAATCCGTAATCTGAAAAAAAAAGAAAAAACGATTTTGGCGAAAATGCTGCAAAAAGTCTAGTTTTATCATCAAAAAAGCGACTTTTTTATGAAATTTCGCGCAAATCATATTTTAGAACATAAAATCTATTTTACCAAGTGCAGGCTGCTTTTTATTTCAAACGTTGGCGCATTTGCTCAAACAAGCAAACAGTCGCGGCTTGGGCAATATTTAGCGATTCGGTCGCGCCCAGCATTGGGATTTTGACGTTGGCGGTGGCGATATTTTGTATTTGGGGCGACACGCCGCTGCCTTCGTTGCCAAAAATCCACGCGCTCGGTTGCTGCAAGGTTAAATCGTATAGCGAAAAATTGTTGTGTTCGCTCAACGCGGTAACCAAAACACGGTCGTGGTATTGGCTGCGCCATTGGGTTAAATCTACGCGCTCGTGAATGTGCAGCAAAAAATGTGCGCCCATGCCTGCGCGTAACACTTTGGGGGCGTAGGCATCGGCACAACCATCGCTCAAAATAATGTGGACAATGCCTGCTGCGGCCGCACTGCGTAACACCGCGCCGACATTGCCTGCGTCTTGTATGCGCTCCAATACCACGCAATCGCCTTGCTCGGGCAATGGGCTGGGTTGGGGCAGGGCGATGAGTGCCATGATGTCATTGGCATCGGCAAGGCTGCTGATTTTGCGTAGCGCGTTGTGGCTGACCAAGTGAACGCGGTTTGCAGGCAGCCTGCACAATAGCGCGGCAATTTCGGGGCTTTGGGCGCGATGTTCGGGTACATAGACTTGTTCGGGCGTGTTGCCTGCGTCCAAGTAGGCAGACAGTAAATGTACGCCTTCTAGCACGGTTTGTTGGTGTTCGCGGCGGTGTTTGCTGGCGGATAGCAGTTTCGCTAAATGTTTGAGTTGGTTGTTTTGGGGGGATTGAATAACTGGGTTCATTTTGTGTAGCACATGTGGGCAAGGGTGTGGATAAGTGGGTTTGTGGCTTGATTGTATGATGAAAAGTGCAGGCTGCTTATTTTTTGAGCAACTAAAAAGCAGCCTGCACTTTAAATCAACCAAAAAAGCCCATTTTCACTTGAATCAATTTTTCCAATTCGCGCAACACGCGGCGGCGCGAAACGAAAAAGACAATGTGGTCGCCATCGTGCAGGGTTTGGCTGTGGTCGCGCCCCATGATGACTTCATCGCCACGCACAATCGCGGCAATGTGGCAGCCTGCGGGCCATTTGACTTCATCTACGCGCCGTCCAACCAAAGCCGATGTGTGTTTGTCGCCATGCACCACGACTTCAATCGCTTCGGCTGTGCCACGGCGTAATGGATACACGGCGGCAATGTCGCCACGCCGAACGTGCGACAACACGCTACCAATCGTGATTTGATGCGGCGACACGACAATATCAATCTGATTGCCTGTAAGCAAATCCACATAACGCGAACGGTTGATGATGCTAATCACGCGCTTCGCACCCAAATTTTTTGCCAACAAACCTGCCATGATGTTGTTTTCATCGTCATTGGTCAGGGCGCAGAATACGTCAATTTCGTCAATGTATTCTCGGTTGAGCAAGTCTTCATCGGTGGCAGAACCGTGTAGCACCAGCGCGTTGTCCAAATTTTCTGCCAACCATTCGGCGCGGTTTTCGTTGTATTCAATGATTTTGACGTTGAATTTGTCTTCCATATGTTTGGCTAGGCGATAACCAATGCTGCCGCCGCCTGCAATCATAATGCGGTGGTTGGACTGTTTGTAGTGAAACAGCACATACATCACGGTTGCCATGTATTGCGCGTCTGCCACAAAACAGATTTCATCGCCTTCCAAAATCACGGTGCTGGGTTGCGGCACAATCATGCGCGTGCTGCGGTAAATCGCGCAAATTTGACAATCGGAATGCTCGGGCAGCATGGTCATGACTTCTTCTAGCGTTTTGCCAACGATTTCGTCTTCGGCTTTGACTTGGACGATTATCATGCGGACTTGGTCGCCTGCAAACGGCAAAACTTGCAAGGCGCGCGCGTAACTTAATAAGCCGATTAAATGCTCGGTTACCAAATGCTCGGGGTGAATCGAATCGGTTACGGCAAAGGCGTTTAGGCTGCTGGATAATTCATCGTCTAGCGTGGCTAAATCGGTTTGTTCGCGCCCGTATTCCAAATAGTCCGCCAAACGAACTCGCGCAATGCGTTGCGGAATGTTGAACAATTCGGCAGCCAGTTTGCAGGCAACCAAATTGGTTTCATCGCTGCGTGTGAGTGCGAGCAGCATATCGGTGTCGTGTGCGCCTGCGCGTTCCAACAGTTGGGGCGATGCGCCGTTGCCAATCATGGTTTGCACGTCCAAACGGCTGCTGATGTTGCGTAGGGCGGTTTCGTCTGTATCAATAATGGTTACATCGTGATTGGGCATGGACGCGAGTTCGTGGGCAATGGTTGAGCCAACTTGTCCGCTGCCTAGAATGATAATTTTCATGTGCAGGCTGCTTTTTATAGAAAACGTGATTATATAGCGAAAGCAGCCTGCACAAAATTAACGTTTCTTAATTAAATTTGAAAATCATTATCATTTCATTTACAATGCGCGGAATTTAGTTCATCAACCAACTTGAAATGGAGTACAAGCAATGAAGCGTTCTTTTTCAGCAGTAGCAACTGCAATGGCTTTGGCATTGAGTAGTGCTTTGGCAACTGCTGCACCTGTGGAAGTAACCGATATTTTAAATCGCAAAGTAAAAGTAGATTTGCCTGCCAAGCGCGTGGTGTTGGGCTTTTATTATCAAGACTATATGGCGGTGGGTGGCAATAAGGCTTTGGACAATGTGGTGGGTTTTTCTAAAAAAGTGTGGTCTGGTTGGGCACCACCTAGCTGGGAATTGTTTAGCAAAGCCGTTCCTAAATTAAATCAATTAACCGATGTGGGCGAAGTGGAAGAAGGCACGTTCTCTATTGAGAAAGTGTTGGCATTGAAACCCGATTTGTTGATTTTGGCGGATTGGCAATACAAAGCATTAGGCTCGGATTTGGATAAACTAAAAAACGCGAATATCCCAATCGTGGTGTTGGACTACAACGCGCAAACCGTTGCCAAACACGTTCAATCTACCAAATTGCTGGGTCAATTAACGGGACAAACGGCGCGCGCCAATCAAATCGCCAACGAATACCAAGCGGCGGTGCGTCAGATTCAAACACGCGTGCAGCAAGCTCGTTTGCCTAAACCAAAAGTGTATGTGGAATTTGGACGCGGTGGCCCTGCGGAACAAGGCTTCACGTTCTCGTCTAGTATGTGGGGGCCGATGATTGATTTGGTGGGCGCACAAAATGTTGCCCCTAAATCTATTGGTGCGTGGGGTGCGATGACGGCAGAAGCGGTATTGGCAGCCAAACCCGATGTCGTGATTATGACTGGACGCGAAACCGAGTTAAACAAAAACCGCGAAGGTATGGTGCTGGGCTTTAATATTCCCAAAGACGAAGCGCAACGCCGTTTGAATGGCTTTAAAGCGCGTGCAGGTTGGAGTGCTTTGCCTGCGGTGAAAAACAATCGTGTTTATGGCGCATACCACGCCAATTCGCGCACGATGTCGGATATTGCATCGGTTCAATTCGTTGCCAAAGCGGCGTATCCAACGCTGTTTAAAGACATCAACCCAGAAAAAACCTACACCGATTTCTATCGCAAATATTTGCCTGTTGTGCCAACGGGTACGTTGTATTTGTATCCATAAGTCGGTTGATGTGCAGGCTGCTTTGGTTAGCTGAAAAAAGCAGCCTGCACGATGATTATGTTTACATAATTTGAAAATTGTTATCACTTGTTTTACAATGTTTCAATAAATGTTAAACCAACGATGTAGGCTGTTTTTTCCAACAAAGCAGCCTGCACATTATTGATAAAACCCAATATGACAAACTCTACTCAAATTACAGAAATTGTGCGCCAACAACGCGCGGTGGAGCGCAAACGCTGGCTGGTGTTGATTGCGTTTGCTGCGGTGGGCCTGATTGGTTTGGTACTGGACGTGGTAACAGGCCCGTCCATGTTGCCTGTGGGCGAAGTGGTTAAATCGCTATTGGGCGCAGCCGATGTAGATGAAATGACCCACACCATTGTGCACGATTTGCGCTTGCCGATTGCCTTGATGGCGTTGGTGGTGGGTGCAGCTTTGGGCGCAGGTGGCGCAGAAATCCAAACCCTACTCAACAACCCCATGGCAAGCCCCTACACATTAGGATTGGCGGCTGCCGCAGGTTTTGGCGCATCGCTGGTGATTGCGTTTGGCAGCTTTGGTTTGTCGTTGCAATATGCTGTGCCTGTGGGCGCGTTTACTATGACTATGCTGGCGGCGGTGGTGCTGTTTTTGTTTGCGTCCATGCAACGATTTGGCTCGGCGACTTTGGTGTTGGTGGGCATTGCCTTGTTGTTTATTTTTCAGTCTATGTTGTCGCTGGTGCAATTTATTTCCGCGCCCGAAATCTCGCAACAAATTCTGTTTTGGCTGTTTGGCAGTTTAACCAAAGCCACTTGGGAAAATTTAACCGTGATTAGCGTGGTAAGCGCGGTGTGCATTAGCCTATTGTTGCGCGATGCGTGGAAATTGACCGCCGTGCGTTTGGGCGAAGACCGTGCCGCTGCATTGGGCGTGAACTTAACCGCTTTACGCATCAAAACGCTGGTGTTGGTCGCCATGATGACAGCAACCGCGATTAGTTTTGTCGGCGTGATTGGCTTTATTGGACTGGTCGCGCCACACGTTGCCCGAATGCTGGTGGGCGAAGACCAACGCTTTTTCTTGCCTGTGACTATTTTGGCAGGTGCGGCATTTTTATCCGTGTCGTCCGTGTTGTCCAAAGTGATTATCCCAGGCGCGTTGTTTCCTGTCGGGATTGTGACTTCGTTTGTGGGCGTGCCATTTTTCTTTTGGATTATTTGGAGCAAGCGGTAAACGGTTTGCGATATTAAAAGTGCAGGCTGCTTTTGATTTATTTATAGTGCAGTAGGGTGGGTGCCTGCACCCACGCGCACTCAAATTTTAGGAAACCCCAAGTTGCGTGGGTGCGAGCATCCACCCTACGAACTATGTGGGAATGACGACTTAAATACAAATGCAGGCTGCTTTTGATTTGTTTTTTGAACAAGGAAACACATAACATCATGAAATCAAACATCAAAAAAAGTTTAGCCATTGCGCTATTGAGCCTATTAACCAGCCAAGCCTACGCGCAAGTGCAAACCTTGACTGACGTGCGCGGACGCGAAGTTAAAGTAGATGTGCCAGCCAAGCGCGTGGTGTTGGGCTTTTATTTTCCCGATTACATCGCTGCCGCAGGTGTGGACAATTTCAAAAACGTAGTCGGCATTTCGCGTGAATTTTGGGAAAAATTCAATTCGGGCAGTTGGTCTTTGTTTGCCGAAAAAATACCCGAACTCAAAAACATTGGCGACATTGGCAACGTGAACACAGGCACATTTTCGCTGGAAAAAACCTTGGCAATGAAGCCCGATGTGTTGGTGCTTGCCGATTGGCAATTCCAAACCCTGTCTAGCGAAATTCCCAAAATAGAACAGGCAGGCATTCCGATTGTGGTGGTGGATTTCAACGAACAAAGCGTGGCAAAACACACCGCCAGCATTAAATTGTTCGGTCAAATTGCAGGTACAGAGCAACGCGCCGAGCAAATTGCCAATGAATACGCACAAGGCATTGCCGATATTCAAAAACGAGTGCAGGCTGCCCAGTTGCCCAAACCCAAAATTTATGTGGAATTTGGTAACAAAGGCCCGCAAGAACATAGCTTTACCTTTGGCAAAAATATGTGGGGCGCGATTGCCGACACGGTGGGCGGCGACAATGTGAGTAAGCCTTATGTAGAAAACTGGGGCCCGATTAACGCCGAGCAATTATTGGCAACCAAGCCCGAAGTCATCATTATTTCTGGTACAGAAATGAATATTGATAAGCAGCCCGAAATCATGGCAATGGGGATTGGCGTTACCCAAGCTGATGCCCAAAAACGCTTGGCTGGCTTTTTGACACGCCAAGGTTGGCACGATTTGCCAGCGGTTAAAAACAACCGTGTTTACGGCATTTACCACACCGCATCGCGTTCTATTAGCGATTTGGCATCGGCGCAATTTATGGCAAAAACCTTGTACCCCGATGCGTTTGCCGATGTAAACCCCGAGCAAACGTATCAAGATTTCCACAAAAAATATTTGCCGATTGAACCCAAAGGCACGTTTTTTATCCAGCTAGATTGCAACCAAGCTGCTTGCGCTAACGATGAAAAGCAGCCTGCAACGGCATCGGCTGCGACATCTGCGCCTGCAACGGAAGAAACACCGTCTTTGTGGCAACGTTTTATTAATTGGCTGTTTGGACTTTTCTCGTAATTGACGCACTATGAATCACAGCAATCTTCCCATTTTGTCGCTCAACCAAGTCAGCATTCGGCGTGGCAGCCTGCACGTTGCCCAGCAAATTGATTTGGATTTGCACGCAGGCAAAATTTATACCGTGTTGGGGCCCAACGGCACAGGCAAATCCAGTTTAATCAAAGCAATTTTTGGCGAACTGGCGCACACAGGCACGATTTCGTGGCAAGGGCAGGCACAAACGCAAACCGCTCGCAGCGATTGGGTTAAGCCGATTGGCTATATGCCGCAAGATAGCCATGTTGATGCCGCATTAAGCACGCTAGAAGTCGTATTGCTAGGGCGAATGGACGCGCTGCATATGCACGTTGGCGATGACGTTTTGAACCAAGCCGCCAGTTTGTTAGACGAATTGGGTATCGCGCATTTGGCACATCGCCCCATCACAGCATTGAGTGGCGGACAACGACAGCTTGCCATGTTTGCCCAAGTGTTGTTGCGCCAACCTAAAATTTTGTTGCTAGATGAACCTGTTAGCGCGTTGGATATGTATCATCAACTCAATTTGCTGGAACAGGTTAGCCGCTACACACGCGAACATCAAATCATCACGCTCATGGTGTTGCACGATTTGAGCTTGGCAGGACAGTTTTCTGATGAATTGATTTTGTTGGCAAACGGCAAAATTCAAGCGCAAGGGCAGCCTGCACAAGTGTTGCAGCCCGATGTGTTGCGTGATTTATATCGCGTGTCGGTAGAAGTTTTGACGTGTAGCCAAGGTTTGCCTGTTATTCGTCCGCAACGTCATTTTTTGACCATATAGGAGTGATATTCATGAAAAAAATCTTATTCTGTGCCACTTTATTGGCAGCGATGTCGGCTCATGCTGCCAATTACGACATCAAAATGCTTAACACAGGCAAAGACGGTAGCATGGTGTTTGAGCCAGCGTTTGTGAAAGCCAAAGTCGGCGACACGGTTACATTCAAAGCCAGCACAACTGGGCATTCGGTTAAAAGCCAAGCCGTTCCAAAAGGTGCAGAAAGCTTTGTTTCGGGAGAAGATGAAGAATTGGTGGTGAAATTGACCCACGAAGGCGTGTATGTGTACAACTGCCCACCGCACCGCATGATGAATATGAGCGGTATTATTCAAGTGGGCAAGCCGACTAATTTGAGCGAAGTGAAACCTGTTGTGGCAGAGCTAGAAAACCGCTCTATGCAAAACAAAGGACGTTTAACAGGTTATTTAAATCAGGTTAAATAAACCATGTGCAGGCTGCTTTTGAACCAGAAAAAGCAGCCTGCATTATTTATAGCGCGCTATATTCAATATTCAAGAAAACACCCAAATGCTCACCATCACCACTTGTCAAAGTTACCCCGAACCACCCAGCAATCTGCTTCCCGTGCAGGCTGCTTTGCAACAACGCGGCATCGCTACCCAATTTGCGCCATGGCAAACTTGTCCAGCTACGCCTTATATTTTGCCTTTGTGTGCATGGGATTACGCCCAAAGGTTTGACGCATGGGATACATGGCTAAACCAAATGCAAAGTGCAGGCTGCTTGTTTGCCAATTCGGTTGATTTAATGCGCTGGAACAGCCGTAAACATTATTTGCTAGATTTAATTCGCGCTGATTTTCCTGTTGCGCCCACGCAAATTGTCTCTACTCACGCCAACGATATTTGGCAAACCATGCAAGCGCAATCATGGCAACAAGCCGTACTCAAACCAGCCGTAGGGCAAAGTGGTTATGGCGTACAAAAAATTCAATCGCCACAAGATATTAAGCTAACCGACACATCAGGCGATTGGCTATTACAAGCCTATTTGCCCGAAGTGGCAGAGCAGGGCGAATGGTGTCTGATTTATTTTGCAGGGCGATTTAGCCACGCCGTGCGCCGATTGCCAGTACAAGGCGAATGGCGTGCCAATTCCGCTTATGGCGCACAAGTGCAGGCTGCTTGCGCTCCCCAAATTGCCCAGCAAACCGCACAACAAGTGCTAAATTGGCTGCCACAAATGCCACGCTATGCCCGAATAGACGGCGTAATGCGGCAAAACCAATTTTATATCAACGAAGTGGAGTTGATTGAACCTGCGTTGTATTGGTATTTGTGTCCCGAAAGCGTGGCGCGTTTTGTTGATGTGGTGGCGGAGTGGGTCAAACAATAGAAAGCAGCCTGCACTTTTTGTATGATGCAAAGTGCAGGCTGCTTTTTATTTATGGTTATGTTCGCATAAACGAATGATATGTTATTCTACAAATTCAGGCAGCCTGAAAATGTAGTGTGTGCTTTTCTTTCTACCGAGCCATAGGCGCAAAAATGGTCAATGGCAGCACAACAATGCCAATCATTGCGTCCATCGCCAATGCAATGGGTGTAAACAGAATATTTCCTATCAAATTTTCTCCATTGATTTTGCTGTGTGTGATTTCTTGCGACAGTTTTACAGGCACAACTTGCTCAAAGCGGTAATCTACGGGTGATTGCGTGGGTTTGGCAAATAACGTGCCGTTGGTGTAGAAGCAACGCGCATAGGTTTTAGGTTGCTTACCCAATGGTTTAAATTGCAAGGATTGCAGCGTTTGTGCTTCTTGCGTTTTCAGGCTGCCTGCTGGTGTGTATTTCAAACAGAAATCGCTGCTAAATCGTGATTTTTCTGTTAGCACCACAGGCATTGCGGTTAAGATTTCATCGCCGTAATAGATTTGGTAGCGGTTGGTTAATTTTGCATTCAACACGGGCAATAAATTGGTTGAATCGTCTGCGTCTAGCGCATACCAATATTTATCGCCCATCATCAGCAATGAACCTGCTTTGAGTTGGTTGCTGTCGAGTTCGGCTCGTCCAAAAGCATGAACTTGGTCGCTACCTATATCTTGGTAAGCGGTGGTGTGGGTGGTAGGTGGATTCTTGCCCCATAGAAAGAGCGTTGTACAACTTGATTGTGATAAAACGGCTGCGGTTAAAATCGTGCATAACGATTTTTTGAACATTTCAAATCCCTTTAATTAGCATATAAAAAAGGCAGCCTGAAAAATAGTTTCAGGCTGCCTGAATCACATTACAAAACCGACTTCACAACCGAAACCACATTCTCAACCGTGAAACCATATTCTTTAAACAACAAATCAGCAGGTGCAGATTCGCCAAAGCGATTGATACCCACAACTGCGCCATTACCAACATATTTATACCAACCGTCTGTTACACCAGCTTCCACAGCCACTTTCGGCAAATCCGCAGGCAACACGCTCGCTTTATACGCCACGTCTTGTTTATCAAATACATTGGTGGACGGCATAGAAACCACGTTCACAGAAACGCCTTGTTCTGCTAACGCTTTTTGTGCGTTCAATGCCAATTCCACTTCCGAACCTGTGGCGATAATCACGGCTTTCGCGTTGTCTTTTGCGGAAATCACATAGCCGCCATGTTTCACATTCGCCAACTGCTCCGCGCTGCGTGGCACAAATGGCAAATTCTGACGGCTGAAAATCAAGCAGCTTGGGTGGTCTTTCGCTTTTGCTGCTTCCGCCCACGCAATCAGGCTTTCTGCTGTGTCGCAAGGACGCCAAACCGCCATATTCGGAATCATACGCAAAGTCGCGGTTTGCTCAACAGGTTGGTGCGTTGGGCCATCTTCGCCTAAACCAATGCTGTCGTGCGTGAACACGAAAATCGGGTTAATTTTCATCAACGCCGCCATACGCAAGGCATTACGCGCGTATTCGCTAAACATCAAGAATGTCGCGCCAAACGGTTTCACGCCGCCGTGCAATGCCATGCCATTCATAATCGCCGCCATACCAAATTCGCGCACGCCATAATGAACATAGTTGCCGCCTTGTTGCGGTTTCACGGAAACGCTGTTAGACCAATCGGTCAAATTAGACGGGGTCAAATCCGCCGAACCGCCCACAAATTCAGGCAGCACTTTTGCCAAAATTTCAATGCTGTTTTGGCTGGCTTTGCGTGTGGCGATTTTTTCTGCTTTTTCGCTGATTTCGGTTAATGCAGCCTGCACATGAGCGTCAAAGTTTTCAGGCAGCGTTCCGTTAATGCGGCGCGTAAATTCGGCTGCTTTTTCGGGGAATTTAGCGGCGTATTGCGCGAACAACTCGTTCCACGCGCTTTCCAATTTCGCGCCTTTTTCTTTTGCGTCCCAAGCGGCGTACACGTCGGCTGGCACTTCAAACGGTGCGTATTCCCAACCCAAATGGGCGCGAGTGGCGGCGATTTCGTCTGCGCCCAATGGTGCGCCGTGCGTTTTGTGGCTGCCTTCTTTGTTGGCTGCGCCTTTGCCGATTAAGGTTTTGCAGCAAATGATTGTTGGTTTGTTGGTTTCGGCTTGGGCTGCCTGAATGGCTGCGCGGATGGCTTCGGGATTGTGTCCATCTACATCGCGGATTGCTTGCCAGCCGTAGCTTTCAAAACGCGCTGGGATATTTTCGGTAAACCAGCCATCTACTTTGCCGTCAATGGAAATATTATTATCATCATACAAAACAATCAGTTTGCCCAAGCCCAATGTGCCAGCCAATGATGCCGCTTCGTGCGATACGCCTTCCATTAAACAGCCGTCACCCAAGAAAACGTAGGTGTGGTGATTGACGATGTCCAAACCGTCTTGGTTAAATTCTTTTGCTAACAAGCGTTCTGCCAATGCCATGCCGACTGCATTCGCAATGCCTTGACCGAGTGGCCCTGTGGTGGTTTCCACGCCGTCCGCGTAGCCGTATTCTGGGTGTCCTGCGGTTTTGCTGTGCAGTTGGCGGAAATTTTTCAAATCGTCAGCCGACAAATTGTAGCCGCTCAAATGCAATACGCTGTAAAGCAAGGCTGATGCGTGTCCGTTTGACAAAACAAAGCGGTCGCGGTTAGGGAATTTGGGATTGGCTGGATTGTGTTGCAAAAATTCGCGCCACAAAACGTCTGCCATGTCTGCCATGCCCATTGGCGCACCGGGGTGTCCAGAGTTGGCTTGTTGAACCATGTCCATTGACAGGAAGCGGATAGCGTTGGCGGTTTTGGTTGCCATAATTTGTCCTTTGCGTTGAGTGATTAAAAAGTGTGTCATGATTTCAGGATGCCTGATTTGCTATTGTTTTTTGTTTTAAACCAATGAATACCGTCTCTTAACAGCAAAATGATTATTGCTAAAACAATAGCAAAAGTGGCAATCATCAATCCTTTTAATGTCGGAAACATTGCATGGATACAATAAATAGTAAAAATCCCTGTGTTAGCCAATGATTCCAACATTGTTTGAACCAGCGTGTGAACCTATTCATAACTGCACCTACTTAAATAGGAAAGAAATTTGATTATGGCAGCTTTACAATCTGTTTACAATGTGCAGGCTGCTTTTGAAGTGCGAAAAAGCAGCCTGCAAACATTTTGCAATATCCCATAGCCGTGTAAAATAGCCGTTTCTTGTTGATGCCGATTCGCTATGACCCACATTTCATCACTTTTAACTGTTGCCCTGATTACCAAAAACGAAGCCAAACATCTGCCCGACTGCCTAAACAGCGTACAACCGTTGGGCTGCCCGATTGTCGTCATTGATTCAGGCAGCAGCGACAACACGCTAGCAATCGCCAAACAATTTGGTGCACAATGCCACACGTTCACGGATTGGCAAGGCTTTGGCGTACAACGCAATCGCGCGATTCCATTTATTCAAACGCCGTGGGTTTTGTGGCTAGACGCAGACGAGCGATTAAGCGAAACCACGCGCCAAGACCTAATCCGCCAACTTTCGCAAACGCCAGCAGACGGCAAAACCGTTTTTGCAATCAACCGTTTGAGCGTGGCATACGGACGAGAAATCCGTCATTGCGGTTGGTATCCTGATAAAGTGGTGCGTGTGTATCCGATTGAATTTGCAAAATATAGTGATGATTTGGTGCATGAATCTGTGGTTGTGCCGAGCGGTACAAACGTGGTGGATTTGTCGGGCGATGTGTTGCATTATACTTATGACAGCGTGGCGCAATATCTCAATAAATCCGCCAATTACGCTTTATTGTGGGCAAAACAAAAACAGCAGCAGGGCAAACAAGCCAGCTTATTTTCAGCGGTCATTCACGCATTAAATAGTTTTGTGAAAATGTATGTGTTCAAGGCGGGATTTTTGGACGGTAAACAAGGCTTTTTGATTTCTGTTTTATCGGCTTATTCGGTTTTTTGCAAATACGCACAACTTTGGGTACAAAATCATGCCAAATGCTAAATCAACCATTTTATTCATCAGTTTAGCCAAAAAATTTGGTGGCGGCGAAGTGCAAACCGAATTGTTGATACAAAATATTCGCCAACTGGGTTTTGATGTCGCGTTTTACGGCAAAGCCAATGGTGTATTGGGGCAAAAATTAGCCAAACAGAGCATTTTGGTTTTGCCGAATTTATGGACAGTTGGGCAATTTTTGCGACAGCATTCTTCGGTGTTAATTCACGCTTGTGACGGGCGTTCGGTACATTTGGCGGCTGCTCTAAAATTTTGTTTTAAAAAACCTTTGTTGATAACGCGCCACGTTATTTTTCCCTTGAAGCGCAAATCATCGCAAATCAGTTATCGCTATGCCGATGCGGTGGTCGGTGTGAGCCAAACCGCCAGCGATAAACTCAAATCGCTCAACGCACAAACCCACACCATTTACGGTGGTATAGAAAAATTGCGTGAACACAAAAGTATAGATGCTTATTTTCAATCAGCACCAAATACGCTGAAAGTCGCGCAAATTGGTAATTTTCAAGCGGTTAAAAATTTTCCTTTAACGATTGAATTGGCGAAATCTCTGCCGTCTGTGCAATTTTATTTGGTGGGTTCGGGCGAGTTGGAGCAGGAATTGAAAACCGCCGCCAAAGATGTGGCTAATATCACATTTGTTCCGTTTACGCCTTATATTGGCAGCGTGTTCAAGCAGGTTGATGTGCAAATTTTGCCGTCTCATTCGGAGGGTTTGTCTATGGTTATTTTGGAAGGTTATCAATACGATGTGCCTATTTTGGCGCACGCGGTGGGTGGCATTCCTGAAATTGTGGAACACGGTAAAACAGGCTATTTAATAGAACACAATCAAATGGAAAACTACCGCGTTTATTTGCTTGAATTATCCAAGCAGCCTGCACAATTAGCGAAACTGAAACAAAGCACAGCTTTGTATTGGCAACAGCGTGATTTTTCAGGAAAACGTATGGCGCAGGAATATGTGCAGTTGTATAAAAAACTGTTATAAAAAATCAATAACCGAGAATAACCCCATGATTACCAAACAACAATACCTAAACCAAGTCGCGCAAGGCTACAACCGCATTCCGCTTGTGCAAGAATTGCTGGCGGATTTGGACACGCCATTGTCGCTGTATTTGAAACTTGCCAATCAACCGTTTACTTATTTGCTGGAATCGGTGGTGGGTGGCGAACGCTTTGGGCGATATTCGTTTATCGGGCTGCCGTGCCATACTTACATTAAAGTTTCAGGCAGCCGCACCGAATTGTACGAAAATCATCAACTTACTCAAACTCATGATGGCAATCCACTTCCATTTATTGAGCAATTTCACGCGAAATTTAAAACACCAGAGATTGACAAATTACCGCGTTTTACAGGCGGTTTGGTGGGTTATTTTGGCTATGAAAGCATTTATTATTTTGAACACATCGCGCACCGTTTAAAGCAGCCTGCAAAATCTAATCCGTTGAGTACGCCTGATATTTTGTTGATGTTGTCGCAAGAATTGGCGGTCATTGATAATTTGAGCGGCAAAATTTATTTGATTGTGTATGCCGACCCAAGCAATCCGCAAGGCTATGAATTGGCGCGTGAAAAATTGGAAAATCTGCGCGAAAAATTGCGCCAGAGTGTTGCGATTTCGCTTTCGCTTGGCAGCCAAACGACACAGCCTGAACATTTAACAGGCGAAGAGACATTTAAATCGTATGTGCGCCGTGTGCGTGAATACATTTTGAATGGCGATTGTATGCAGGTTGTGCCAGCTCAAACGATGAAATTACCGTTTACCGACAAGCCGTTGCATTTGTATCGTGCGTTGCGGACGCTCAATCCATCGCCGTATTTGTTTTACTACGATTTTGGCGATTTTCATATTATTGGCTCGTCGCCTGAAATTTTGGTGCGCCGTGAACGTGAAACGGTGGTGGTTCGCCCGATTGCTGGCACACGTTTGCGCGGTGCAACGCCAGAACAGGACGCGGCAAACGCACAAGATTTGCTCAACGACCCGAAAGAAATCGCGGAACACACGATGTTGATTGATTTGGGGCGCAATGATGTGGGGCGAATTAGCCAAACGGGGCAAGTGGCGGTTACGGATAAAATGGTGATTGAGAAATATTCGCACGTTATGCACATCGTTTCCAATGTGGAAGGCTGCCTGAAACCGAATACGACTAATATGGACATTCTCGCGGCGACTTTCCCTGCTGGCACATTGTCGGGTGCGCCGAAGGTTCGCGCTTTGGAAATTATTGAAGAATTAGAACCGATTAAGCGCAATATTTTTGGTGGCGCGGTGGGCGTTTGGGGTTTTAATGGCGATATGGATTTGGCGATTGTGATTCGTACGGCGATTGTGAAAAATGGCGAGCTGTTTGTGAGTAGCGGTGCGGGCATTGTCGCGGACAGCGTGGAAGAAAGCGAATGGCAGGAAACGCAAAATAAAGCGCGTGCAGTTTTGCGTGCGGCGCAAATGGTGCAAGAAGGTTTGGATTGTTGATTGAAAGTGCAGGCTGCTTTGATACAGAAAAAAAGCAGCCTGCAAACTATATCGCTTATAGCTTTTTTTAATCTTGACTAAAATAGTCGGATATTAGACAATCGCGTCCACAAAACCAATAAAAAAGTGGAGTACATAAACCATGAGATTGACCACAAAAGGACGTTTCGCCGTAACCGCCATGATAGATTTAGCGATGAATGCACAAAGCCACGCCGTTAAACTCAACGCGATTAGCGAACGCCAACAAATTTCACTTTCCTATTTAGAACAACTGTTTAGCAAACTTCGCCGCGCAGGCTTGGTAGAAAGCATACGCGGGCCAGGTGGCGGTTATGTGTTGGGCAAGTCTGCCGACCAAATCAATATTTCGCAAATTATTGCCGCCGCCGAAGACCGTTTGGACGCGACTTTGTGCAGCGGTAAAGCCAACTGTCAAAGCGGCGCGCCCTGTTTAACGCACAATCTGTGGGAAAACCTAAACCACACGATTGACAACTATTTGAGCAGCGTAACACTCGCCAGCTTGTTGGAGCAGCAACAGCCCGACAAAGCCACGCAAATTGTACGCATGACCCATATTCACGTTTAATTTTCAATAAAAACACACATTAAGGACAAAAAACCATGACTCAAAAACAAAAACCGATTTATCTGGATTACGCAGCCACAACCCCGATTGACCGCCGTGTCTTGGATAAAATGTTGCCGTATATGACTGAAATGTTTGGTAATCCAGCGTCAAACAGCCACGCTTACGGCTGGGAAGCAGAAGAAGCCGTAGAAGAAGCGCGTAAAAACATCGCCGATTTGATTAATGCCGACAGCAAAGAAATCGTATTCACAAGCGGCGCGACTGAATCCAACAACTTGGCAATCAAAGGTGCAGCGCAATTCTACAAAACCAAAGGTAAACACCTGATTACCTTAAAAACCGAACACAAAGCTGTGTTGGACACCATGCGCGAGTTGGAGCGTCAAGGCTTTGAAGTAACTTATTTAAATGTGCAAGAAAACGGCTTGTTGGATTTGGAAGAATTAAAATCCGCCATTCGCCCCGACACGATTTTGATTTCTGTGATGTGGGTAAACAATGAAATTGGCGTAATCCAAAATATCCCAGAAATCGGCAAAATTTGTCGTGAACACAAAATTATTTTCCATGTGGATGCAGCCCAAGCCTGTGGTAAAACGCCTGTGGACGTAGAAACCGCAAATGTAGATTTGCTGTCTATGTCGGCACACAAAATCTATGGTCCGAAAGGCATCGGCGCATTATATGTTCGCCGCAAACCACGCGTACGCTTGGAAGCGCAAATGCACGGTGGCGGACACGAACGCGGTTTCCGTTCTGGCACATTACCGACACACCAAATCGTAGGCATGGGCGAAGCGTTCCGTTTGGCAAAATTGGAATTGGAAAAAGACACGGCACACGCTTTAAAATTGCGCGAAATTTTCTTGAACGGCATCAAAGACATCGAAGAAGTTTACATCAACGGCGATTTGGAAAACCGCGTGGCAACCAATTTGAACGTGAGCTTTAACTTTGTGGAAGGCGAAAGTTTGATTATGGCAGTGAAAGAAATCGCCGTATCCAGTGGCTCGGCGTGTACTTCAGCCAGCCTTGAACCCAGCTACGTTTTACGCGCACTCGGTCGCAATGACGAGTTGGCGCACTCATCGCTGCGCATCACATTCGGTCGCATGACAACCGAAGACGAAGTGAAATTCGCCGCCGAACTCATCAAATCGCAAATCGGCAAATTGCGTGAAATGTCGCCGTTGTGGGAAATGTTTAAAGACGGTGTGGATTTGAGTACGGTGGAGTGGGCGGAGCATTGATTTTTTTGATGATTTAAGTGTGCAGGCTGCCTGAAAGTGTGGGAAATTAGAACCTGTATTCACAAAAATAATAAAATATCTTTATGACCAGAAAATCCTACCCAACAGACTTAACAGATGCCCAATGGCAAGCGATTGAGCCATATTTTAACCAGCTACGCCACTACAAATGGGATAAACGTAAATTATTAGTGAATGCCGTTTTGTACATGACCAAAACAGGTTGCCAATGGCGTATGCTGCCCAATGATTTTCCACCTTATTCAACCGTATGGAGTTTCTATCGCAGAGCCAATCAATCAGGCTTATGGGATAGAATTCTTTTGGCATTGGTTCAAAAAAACGTTTAATCCATCAAAAACAAGCAATGCCAACTTATGCCATTATTGATTCACAAAGTGTCAAAACAGCTTCTAGCGCACATGATAAAGGTTTTGATGGAGGTAAAAAAATCAAAGGTCGTAAGCGACATATAGCTGTTGATACGTTGGGTAATCTATTGTCTGTTGTGATTCATGCAGCCAATATTCATGACACAAAAGCAGGTATTTTTGTAGCAAAAAAAGCGTTTGAGACCTATCCGAGTTTAAAAGGTTTCTGTGCAGACGCAGGTTATCGGAATACATTTGAGCGTGAAGTATCAGAGCAATTGGGTTTAACTGTTGAGATTTCAAAGAGAATTCAAGATATTTCTTGGCATATTCTGCCCAAACGTTGGATTGTAGAACGAACGTTTGCATGGTTAGGTTGGTCTGGACGTTTAGCAAAAGATTTTGAGCAGACGAATTTATCTGCTGAAAATTTTGTTAAACTAGGGTATATTTCACAAATATTAAGATTTATCAAATAGTTGTTTGTGAATACAGGCTCTTAGTTTTCAGGTAGCCTGAATTTAAAATGTATATTTAGAGTAAAACAATGTTATGACTACTAT
Source organism: Kingella kingae (assembly GCF_900475905.1). Lineage (GTDB taxonomy): Bacteria > Pseudomonadota > Gammaproteobacteria > Burkholderiales > Neisseriaceae > Kingella > Kingella kingae. The sequence goes on along the minus strand of NZ_LS483426.1, from coordinate 1,851,864 downwards.
AAATCCATACGTAGCTTTAATTAGCTTTCAAGAAGAATTCAATAAAAAGAGGATTATTCCAAAATTAATTAATCCAAATAAAAATTATTATTTAGAATTTGACAGACCTAATGGAATTCCAAGATTTACTTATGCTTTCATTATCCCAAGTAAGGTATCGCCAAGATTTAAAAGTGAAGTTAGAGCTATATGTCAAGTAGCCCCTGTTGAACCTTATTTTGATGGTAAAGCTGTATTTCAAATAGGTTGCGCTGTTTTAGAAAAATATCAAAATCAAGGATTAGCTAAAATTTTTGTTGCGGATTGTTTAGATATTTTTGCTAGTGAAATTATTTTACGTAATAATATAAAAGAAGGAATTTATTTTGAAGCTATTGTTGATAAAGATAATATTCCTTCACAAAAATTATTTGAATATTTAAAATTTCAAAAAGAAACAGAGACTGATGAAGGTGATTTTCAATATTTGAAATTTGTAAATGGCTTTCAACAACCTACATGATTGAAATTATTTTCAGGCAGCATAAATGCCCTTTAAGATTTAAGACGGCATCATTAAAATAAAAACCATGCAAAATAAATTCACACTAACCCTTGCCCAAAACCGTTTTCTTGCCAAGAAAAACATTGTGGCACTGATACACAGCATTTCGCGCTTGGAAAACGTGAACACCACTTTTCCGCAAACGCAAACCATTGTGGGCGGCGCATTGAATAATTTCAGCTTCGCGGAAACTCACTACGTTGGTTTTCAGGTGGCCTGAAACCTTTTTATTAACAAAAACCTTTATAAACAAAACACAAGGAACATACATCATGGCATATAGCGATAAAGTGATTGACCACTACGAAAACCCACGCAACGTCGGTTCATTCAACAAAGACGACAACGATGTCGGCACAGGCATGGTTGGCGCACCTGCTTGTGGCGACGTGATGAAATTGCAAATCAAGGTAAACGAACAAGGCGTGATTGAAGATGCCAAATTCAAAACCTATGGTTGCGGTTCGGCGATTGCGTCTTCTAGCTTGATTACCGAATGGGTAAAAGGCAAATCTTTGGACGAAGCGTTGGCAATCAAAAACAGCGAAATCGCAGAAGAATTGGAATTGCCACCGGTGAAAATCCACTGCTCAATTTTGGCAGAAGACGCGGTTAAAGCCGCCGTTGCGGATTACAAGAAAAAACAAGGCGCGTAAATAGGGCGCAGGCTGCTTGGGTGTTTAAAAGCAGCCTGCACATTATTCAATCAAAAAATCAAGGAAAAAACGATGATTACAGTAACGCAAAATGCGGCTCAACACATTCAAAATTTCTTGGCAAAACGCGGTAAAGGCGAGGGCATTCGCATTGGTGTTAAAACCAGCGGCTGTTCGGGCATGGCGTACACATTGGAATTTGTGGACGAAGTGCAAGCCGAAGACACGGTTTTTGAACAAGATGGCGTGAAAGTGTTTATCGACCCAAAAAGTTTGGTTTATTTGGACGGTACGCAAGTGGATTATCAAAAAGAAGGTTTGCAAGAGGGCTTTAAATTTGAAAATCCGAATGTGAAAGAAAGCTGCGGTTGTGGCGAGAGTTTCCACGTTTAATAGAAATATAGTGAATTAAATTTAGAGGTGGTGTCCTGAAAAGTGTGCTGTAAAAAAATAAGCAATAAAAAAGCAGCGAAAACAGAGTATATTTGAGTGTGTGAAAACAGAAATAACTCTAACTTGTCCTCGCTGCCAAGGACAAAATATAAAGAAAAATGGCTACTCTGGCAATCGTAAACAAAAATATTTTTGCAAAGATTTTTGTCGTAATTTTATTGGCGACCATAACCTTACCTATAAGGGTTGTCATTCCAAAGCTGATGAACAGGTTTGGAGAATGACCGTTAGAGGTTGTGGTATTCGCGATATTGCAGCAATTACGGGTTACAGCAAAGACAAAGTTCAGGCTGCTTTAAAACGCCATGAGTTTGAGCCATTTCCTAAACAAAAACATTACCCTACACTTGAAATAGACGAGTTTTGGACATTTGTCGGTAACAAGTCTAATAAAGTGTGGCTAGTCTATGCCTATCACAGAGAAAGTGGCGAAATTGTCGCTTACGTTTGGGGTAAGCGCGATTTAGCAACAGCGCGAGCACTCAAACGGCGTTTGAAAGAGTTGCGTGTAACCTATGACAGAATGGCGACCGACGACTGGGCTGCATTTTTAAATGTCTTTTCAAATGAAGAATGGCATCTAGTTGGTAAGCAACACACAGTTGGCATTGAGGGTAATAACTGTCGTTTACGGCACAAAGTAAGGCGAGCGTTTAGAAAAACGTGTTGTTTTTCTAAAAGTATGTTTTATCACAAGAAAGTTTTTGATTTAGCTTTCTTTGATATTCACTTTGGCATTGTTTAGTTTTACAGCACACTTTTCAGGACACCACCAATCTAGATTAGTACAGCGTTGCCAACTCCCTTATGTACTAGCTGTACACGGCGGTCGTTGTCGCCTTGTCCTAATCTAAATTTAATCCACTATAACAAAGTGCAAGCTGCTTTTAAATAGGCTGCTTGGATATTTAAAAGCAGCTTGCACTTTTTGTTGTTTGATTTAATCACGCTTGGCAAACGGCCCTACACCCGAAATCTTTTCTTGCTGCGCTTCAATCCACGTTTCGCAAGCGCGAGTGAGCTCGACTTCATTGCCTAAAGTGTGCGAAATCGGCTCACCAATCACAACGGTTATCGTGCCAGGGTGTTTCAAAAACGAGTTGCGCGGCCAAAATTCGCCGCTGTTCAATGCCACAGGCACCAAATCCATTTCAAACAATTTTGCCATGCGCGCGCCGCCCAATTTATAGCGACCGCGCTCGCCAGCAGGCATGCGCGTGCCTTCAGGGAAAATCGCAATCCAAAAGCCCTCGTTTTTACGCGCCATACCTTGTTCCAACAACATTTGCGTGGCTTTCGCACCTGCTTTGCGGTCGATGCCGATGGTTTTCGCCAGTTTCAAGCCCCAGCCAAAAAAGGGAATGTTGAACAATTCTTTTTTGGCGACATAGATTTGCAATGGGAAAATTTCTTGCAACGCCAGCGTTTCCCAGCCGCTTTGGTGTTTCGCGCAAATGATAGACGGCGTGCTGGGGATATTTTCTGCGCCACGCACCACATAGTTCAGCCCCACGATGTTTTTCAGCACCCAAAGCAGCATTTTCACCCATGCCAAGCCGACTTTGTTCACGCCTTTGTCAAACGGCAGCGCGAAAATCACGCAGATGAACATAATAGGCATAGAAAGGGGGAGAATAGTCCAATAGATTAAGTTTTTGATGTATAACATATTTATTGATTTCATATTTTCAGGCTGCCTGAAAATATCAAGCAGCCTGAAAGTGTTTTATGGACGACCTGTACGCGGAGAAATCGTCAAAATTTCGCACCCTGTTTCGGTTACCAAAACTTCGTGTTCCCATTGTGCGGACAATTTGCGGTCTTTGGTAACAACAGTCCAGCCGTCGTCCAAAATGCGCAGGTGGCGTTTACCTTGGTTAATCATCGGCTCAATCGTGAAAATCATACCGGGTTTCAGCACCAAACCTGTGCCTTTGCGACCGTAGTGCAGCACTTGCGGTTCGCAGTGAAATTCACGCCCAATGCCGTGTCCACAAAATTCCTGCACCACAGAATAACCTGCGTTTTCAGCCACTTGCTGACACGCGTAACCAACGTCGCCCAAAGTTGCGCCTGATTTCACAGCAGCAATGCCTGCCATCATGGATTCGTGGGTTACGTCAATCAGGCGTTGTGCCTGTGGGCTGATTTTGCCCACTGCAAACATACGGCTACTGTCGCCGTGGAAACCGTCTTTTTTGATGGTTAAGTCGATATTGATGATGTCGCCTTCTTTGAGCGGTTTGTCGTCTGGAATGCCATGGCAAATCACGTGGTTCACTGATGTGCAGCATGATTTTGGATACGGCGGATTGCCGTAGTGCAAAGGTGCTGGGTAGCCGCCTTGTACGTTTACATGGTAATCGTAAACCAGTTTGTCAATTTCGTTGGTGGTGATGCCTGGTTTGATAAAATCGCCAATATAATCCAATGCTTCGGCAACCAAACGACCGAGTTCACGCATTTTGTCTTGTTCTTCTGGGGTGGTGATGATAACTGCCATTTTTTAAAAGTCTCTTTCTGTTTTTAAATTAGTTAATAGGTGGATTTTAAATTATCTGAACATCTGGTTCTAACAAAATATCATCGTCAGAACCTGAAAATAATTGGTTGATTTTATAGTGAATTAAATTTAGATTAGTACAGTGTTGCCAACTCCCTTATGTACTAGATGTACACGGCGGTCGTTGTCGCCTTGTCCTAATCTAAATTTAATCCACTATATCATTCGCTAAATTATCAAAATCATCAGGTACATCAAACGATTGATTTAAAAATCCAATCCATTTTTGGATAATTTGCATGATATTTTCCTTTCAGGCTACCTGAAAAGCTAATTTCCCATTATTGGCAATTCAGGCAAAACTCTATCATTTGCCAACGCATCGCATAATTTAGCGAAAAATTCTGCAGTCTTTTGATGATAAATTTTTTGCATATTTTCATTATCAATAAACATTTCTATTTCGCTACGCACCAATATCATGCTATATAAATTTTCTTGATATTCAGTAGAAAACGGCAAAATTTCCCAAACTGGACTATCTATTTTCAAATAATCTAATTTATTTGCTAGTAAATCTAGCATTTCTCGGATAACAAGCATTTTTTCATCATGCCCATATTGATTACTAATTATTTGAAGAATATCATTTTTCACTTGATTACCACGATAATTCACCCACCACAATTTTGTATAAATTTCATCGGGAAAATGATTTTTCGCGCAATCCGTATTTAGCCATTGTTCAAAATCGGCTGCCGATTGGCGACCAGTTAAAAACGGCAGCAATTTCCAAAACCATTTGGGTAATGATGAATTTTGCATGATATTCCTTTCAGGCTGCCTGAAAATTATTCCATATCATTGAACAGGCAATTTTTGCAAAACCGTTTCGGCTGAATCCGATTGAATGGCTAACCAATTTGCTTTAAAACCAAATGCAATCGGATTATCAGAAATTGTGGATATTTCAGGCTGCTGAATGGGCTTTTGCGCCAACGCAGAATTAGGCATCAATAAATGCCAAATTGCCAAGCATAATCCAGTCAAATATTTCTTCATGATTTTCCCTTTCAAAGCAGCCTGCATCAAATATGCAGGCTGCTTTTTGCTTTAATCCCCCATTGCCGCCAACAATTCCGCCTGATGTTCCGCAATCAACGCGCTGGTAATTTCTTCCATATCACCGTCCATCACAAAATCCAATTTATGCAAGGTCAAATTGATACGATGGTCGGTTACGCGCCCTTGCGGATAATTGTACGTGCGAATGCGCTCGCTACGGTCGCCGCTACCAATCAACGATTTGCGCTCGGCGGCTTCTTTGGCTTGGGCTTCGCGTTTTTGCTTGTCGTTCAAACGCGCCGCCAAAACTTTCATCGCTTGCGCTTTGTTGGCGTGTTGGCTGCGACCGTCTTGGCATTCCACCACCATGCCTGTGGGCAAGTGGGTAATGCGAATCGCGGAATCCGTTTTGTTGATGTGCTGACCACCTGCGCCACTTGCGCGGAATGTATCAATGCGTAAATCATTGGGATTTAACTGAATTTCTTCCAATTCGTCCGCTTCGGGCATCACAGCAACGGTACACGCGGACGTGTGAATGCGCCCTTGGCTTTCGGTTGCTGGCACACGCTGAACACGGTGTCCGCCCGATTCAAATTTCAATTTGCTGTACGCACCCAAACCGATTAAACGCACAATCACTTCCTTATAGCCGCCCAAATCGCTTTCGCTGGCGGACACGATTTCCGTTTGCCAACGATTGCGCTCGGCAAATCGGCTATACATTCTCAATAAATCGCCTGCAAATAATGCCGCTTCATCGCCGCCTGTGCCTGCGCGAATTTCAATGAAAATATTTTTATCATCGTCCGCATCTTTGGGCAGCAGCAATTTTTGTAATTCAAAATCAAGCTGTTCAATTTTGATTTTGGTGGCTTCAATTTCTTCGGCGGCAAATTCTTTCATGTCGGGGTCAGACAACATTTCTTGCGCGTCCGTCAAATCGCTTTCGGCTTGGCGATATTGTTGGTAGGTTTCCACGATTGGGGTCAATTCCGCGTGTTCTTGGTTGAGTTTGCGGTAAGTGTCCATGTTTGCTGTGGCTTCGGGCGAACCGAGCAAGGCGGTTACTTCTTCCAATCGGTCGGCTAGGGTTTGGAGTTTGTCTAAAATACTGGGTTTCATAATACAGATAGAAAGTGCAGGCTGCTTTTTGCGTAAACAAAATGCCAACAATGCAAATAGTGAAAAAAAATAGCGTAATTATACGCGAAAACGCTAAAAAAGCAGCCTGCACTTTGTTTGGCATGAACAAAATTGGTGTAAACCTGTTTTGCTTATATAATGCGTTCTTTTTTATGAATTTGAATACAGTGTTATGAAAATCACAGCATGGATTGGCGCGGTTTTTTTGTTGATGGGAACAGTCGTGCAAGCTGCACCCGATACCGCGCCCGAAGCATCAAGCAGCAAATTACAAAACATTCGCCAAGCGATTGATGCCACGCAAAAAGATTTGGCTGTTAAGCAAGAAGCGCATCGCAAGGCGCAGCAAACCTTGGCACAAGCCAAAGCCGCATTGGCAGCCGCGCAGCGTGAATTGATCGCAATGAACCGTCGCCGTGAAGTCGCATGGCAACGCTTACAAAAATTGCAGGGCGATTTGTCTAAATTGCAAGCCGAAATCGCCAACAGCAAAGCGCAAATCGCTCGTTTGTTGGTGGCGAACTATCGCAATCGCCAGCCACACGCGGTGGCGTTGTTTTTGAAAAACGCCGATTCCAATCAAAAAAGCCGATTTTTGACTTACACGCGCTTAATCAATCAATCCAACGACCAAGTGATTCAAAAATTAGCGGTGCAGGAAAAAGAGTTGGCAGTACAAGAAAAAGCCGTCAATGACCAAGTTGCCAAACTGCAAGCCTTGGTAAATGAGCAACAACAAAAAATGCAGCAACTGGGACAAACGCGCAGCCAAGCGCAAGCCACCAGTCAAAAATTGAATCAAGAAATGGCAAGCAGCCGCAGCCGATTGGCACAACTGCGCGAAGACGAACAACGCCTAAACAGCGTGGTAGCAGGCATTATGTCGCGTCAAAGCGCACAACGCCGCGCCGAAGCCGAAGCGCGTACCCAAGCCGCACGACAACGTGTAGAACAAGCAGCCAAAGCGCAAAACGAGTTGAGCGAAGCCGAATTGGCAGCCGCGCCGCCAGTCATCAAACCCGAACCCAAACCAGAGCCAAAACCTGTGGAAAGCAATGTCGGCAATCGTCAAGGCAATTTGCCGATGCCAACATCGGGGCGCGTGGCAGGCAGCTACGGCAGCACACGTGCAACAGGCGGCACTTGGAACGGCTTGTTTATTGAGACGGCATCGTCTGGCGTACAAAGCGTTGCAGCAGGCACGGTCGCCTATGCCGCCAATTTGCGTGGCTTTGGCAACACCGTGATTATTGACCACGGCGATGGCTATATGTCCACCTATGCAGGGTTGAGCCAAATTGCCGTCAGCAATGGCAGCCGTGTGGGCGCACGCCAAAACATTGGCACAAGCGGCACATTGCCAGCAGGCGAACAAGGTTTGTATTTTGAATTGCGCTATCGTGGCAGAGCGATTAATCCGCGTTCTTGGGTGCGATGAGTTTGAATAACAAAGCAGCCTGCATTTTTTGGAAACAGAAAGTGCAGGCTGCTTTTGTGATAAAATCGCGCCGTTTTTTTATTTTGTAAACAGGTAAACAATAACATGATTTCTACCAACAACATCACCATGCAATTTGGCGCAAAGCCATTGTTTGAAAACGTATCGGTTAAATTTGGCGAAGGCAATCGCTACGGCTTGATTGGCGCGAATGGCTCGGGTAAATCCACATTCATGAAAATTTTGGGCGGCGATTTGGAGCAAACTTCGGGCGAAGTTGCGATTGAAAACGGCGTGCGTTTGGGTAAATTGAAGCAAGACCAATTTGCTTACGAAGACATGCGCGTGTTAGATGTCGTGATGATGGGACACGTTGAAATGTGGGCGGCGATGACCGAACGTGATGCGATTTACGCCAATTTGGAAGCGACCGAAGACGATTATATGCACGCGGCTGAATTGGAAGCAAAATTTGCGGAATATGACGGCTACACGGCGGAGGCTCGTGCAGGCGAATTGCTGCTGGGTGTGGGCATTGAAGAATCTTTGCACAACGCGACCATGGCAGAAGTGGCTCCGGGGTTTAAATTGCGTGTATTGTTGGCACAAGCCTTGTTTTCCAAACCAGATGTTTTGCTGCTGGACGAGCCTACGAATAACTTGGACATTAACACGATTCGTTGGCTGGAAAACATGTTGAATCAATATGATAGCACCATGATTATCATCAGCCATGACCGCCACTTCTTGAACGAAGTTTGCACCCACATGGCGGATTTGGATTACAACACGATTACGATTTACCCTGGTAATTACGATGATTATATGTTGGCATCGGCTCAATCGCGTGAACGTGCGATGAAAGATAATGCCAAAGCCAAAGAAAAATTGCAAGAATTACAAGAATTTGTGGCGCGTTTCTCTGCGAACAAATCCAAAGCGCGTCAAGCAACCAGCCGCCTGAAACAAGCCGACAAAATCAAAGCGGAAATGGTGGAAGTCAAACCTTCTACCCGTCAAAATCCGTTTATTCGCTTTGAAATGGACGAGAAAAATAAATTGCACCGTCAAGCCGTTGAAGTGGAAAATTTGGCGAAATCGTTTGATAAGACATTGTTTGAAAAGCTGTCTTACATTATGGAAGCAGGTCAGCGTTTGGCGATTATCGGCCCGAATGGTTCGGGTAAATCCACGTTGTTGAAATTGTTGGCAGGCGCGTTCAATCTCGAATATGCAGATGGTGTTACGCCCGATGCTGGCACGATTAAATGGGCGGAAAAAGCGACAGTTGGCTACTATCCGCAAGACCACGAAAAAGATTTTGATTGCGATATGGATTTGAGTGAGTGGATGCGCCAATGGGGTCAGGAAGGTGATGATGAACAAGTGATTCGCGGCACGTTGGGGCGTTTGTTGTTCGGCAGCAATGACGTGGTGAAAAAAGTGAAAGTGTTGTCGGGTGGCGAAAAAGGTCGTATGTTGTATGGCAAACTTTTGTTGTTGAAAACCAATGTGTTAATCATGGACGAGCCGACTAACCACATGGACATGGAAAGCATTGAATCGCTGAACATGGCGTTGGAAAAATACAAAGGCACGTTGATTTTTGTGTCGCATGACCGTCAATTTGTGTCGTCTCTTGCCACGCAAATTATTGAATTGGACGGCAAAGGTGGTTATGAATATTACTTGGGCGATTACGAAAGCTATTTGGATAAAAAAGGCGTTTAACCGATAAAAAGCAGCCTGCACTTTGGGGATTGAAAGTGCAGGCTGCTTTTGCTATTTTTCCAACCAAATCGCGTTAACCATACGCCCCGTTTGCCCATCGCGACGATACGAGAAAAACGTGTCGCGCTCCAACACGGTGCAATGTTCGCCGCCCGAAATTTGGGTAACGCCTTCGTGTTGCAAAATCAACCGCGCCAACGCATAAATGTCCGCCAAATATTTGCCGTTGCCAATCGGCTCAAAGGCATTGCTGGCTTGTGGTAGCTCGGTGCAAAAAGCGTCCCATACGTCTTGCCCGACTTCAAAGGCTTCTGCGCCAATCGCGGGGGCAAGATACGCCATAATCTCGGTGGGCGCGACTTTCATGGCGTCAATCGTTTGTTGCAACACGCCATTTGCCAAGCCACGCCAGCCTGCGTGTGCTGCGGCTACCACTGTGCCTGCGTGGTCGCAAAACAGCACAGGCAGGCAATCGGCAGTCATCACGGCACACGCCACGCGCCCTGAATCGTCCCAAGACGCATCGGCATCGGCAAGCGTGTCCACACACAAAGCAGCCTGCACCACATCGGTGCTGTGCGTTTGATTCAGATACACCATCGGCACAGGAACGTGTTGTTGCAAAATGGCGCGATTTTGCGCGACAGCAGCAGGGTTATCGCCCACATGTGCGCCTACGTTTAAGCTGGCAAATGGTGGCTGGCTCACACCGCCATTGCGCGTGCTAATCAGCGTTTTCACGTTTTTGGGCGTAACCCAGTTGGCACGAAAAAAGCAGCCTGCAATCGGTTCAGGCAAATCAATCGCACGGTTTAAGTTGTTGGTATTCATGGTTTAATCCTTGTGATTTTAAAGTGCAGGCTGCTTTTATAGTGAATTAAATTTAGATTAGTACAGCGTTGCCAACTCCCTTATGTACTAGCTGTACACGGCGGTCGTTGTTGCCTTGTCCTAATCTAAATTTAATCCACTATATTTAATTACGCCACAAAAGCAGGAATCACCACACGCTCGCCCAATGCCGCGCTCAACGCTTCGTTTAGCACCGCAAAAAACTCGCTTTGGTCGCGTGTTGCCAGCCATGCGCCATTTTGGTAGGCAAAATGATAGCCGCCGCTTTTGGCTGCAATCCACAATTCTTGGTTGGGCGTGTGGCGGTTCACAATAATTTGCGTGCCATCGTCGGCTTCAATCGTCAGCACGTTGCCAGCAGGCAGGCAATCAAAATCGTAGTTATCCAATTCGTTTTCAATGTGGGCGAACAGCGCGTCAGAATGTTGCAAAAATTCGGTTTCGGTCATGATTTATGTTTCCAAATAATTTAAAATGTCGCGCATTTTGCCAGTTTTTAAAGCAGCCTGCACTTTTTTATTCCCCTAAATTTTGTGATTATTATGAAAAATATTGCTTATTTACTTTTATCTTTACAACTTGTCGCTTGCGGTTTTAAGGGCGATTTGTATCTACCCAAAGAAAATGACGATGCTAAATTCGGTGCAATCCAAACAGGCATCGATTTTAAACGCACACCAACCAATCCAACCGAGAAAAAATAATGAAAACCTGCGAAAACGTCTCTTTTGAACAACTGGCAAACCAATTCGGCACGCCACTTTATGTGTACAGCGAAAATGCGCTGACCCAAGCCTATCGCGCCTATGAACAGGCATTTGAATCAAGCAAGTCATTGATTTGTTATGCGATTAAAGCCAACAGCAATTTGAGCATTATTCAGCATTTTGCCAAGCTGGGCAGCGGTTTTGACACGGTGTCGGGTGGCGAAATTGCGCGAGTGCTGGCAGCAGGTGGCGCGGCAAACAAGATTATTTTTTCGGGCGTGGGCAAAAGCGTGGCGGAAATGGAATTCGCGCTCAACGCAGGCATTAAGTGCTTTAACGTAGAAAGTTTGCCCGAATTGGACAGATTGAACGAAGTGGCAGCGCGTTTAGGCAAAATCGCGCCTGTGTCGTTGCGAATCAACCCCGATGTGGACGCGAAAACGCATCCGTATATTTCCACAGGCTTGAAAGAAAACAAATTTGGCATTGCGATGGCGGACGCAGAACGCGCGTATCAACACGCAAGCAGCCTGCAACATTTGAACGTGGTCGGCATTGATTGCCACATCGGTTCGCAATTAACCGATTTGTCGCCGTTGGTGGAAGCGTGCGAGCGCATGTTGCTGTTGGTGGACAAATTGGCAGCGCAGGGCATTGTGTTGCAACATATTGACTTGGGCGGCGGCGTCGGCATTGTGTACAAAGACGAACAAACGCCCGATTTGGCAGAATACGCTCAAGCCGTGCAAAAATTGTTGGCAGGGCGCGATTTGGGCTTGGTGTTAGAGCCAGGTCGCAGCTTGGTGGGCAACGCAGGCACATTGCTAACGCGCGTCGAATTTATCAAACAAGGCGAAGAGAAAAACTTTGTGATTGTGGACGCAGCGATGAATGATTTAATGCGCCCAGCTTTGTATCAAGCCTATCATCACATTGAAAACGCGAGCGATAAAAAGCAGCCTGCAATGTTTGCCGATGTGGTTGGCCCAATTTGCGAAACAGGCGACTTTTTGGCGCAAAACCGCGAAATCGTGGCAGAACAAGGCGATGTGTTGCTGGTTCGCAGCGCAGGTGCGTATGGCGCAAGCATGGCGAGCAATTATAACACCCGTTGCCGCGCCGTCGAAGTGTTGGTGCAAGGCGATAATGTGCGCGTGATTCGCCAGCGCGAGACGTTGGACGATTTGTTGCGTTTAGAACAGACCTGTTTGCAAAACACATAAAAAGTGCAGGCTGCTTTTGCCAAAAAAGCGGATTTGTGTTGTGCAGATGAAACGTGATATGCACAAAAACTTTACATTTTCTGCATTAAACTAACAGAGTGGCGATTATCTTGTATAATCGCCACTATTGTTGACTTTATTTTAAGTAGCGCAAACACGCTGCTTCGTAGCATAGGAACGATCCCATGAGCGCAGGTTTATTGCGAATTTTGGTACAGAAAAAACTCGTACCACAAGAGAATTTAGCCAAATATCAAGAAGCGATTAAAGCCGATAAACCGATTTTGGCTTCCATTTTTGCCGACAAGCTGATTACACCAGAAGACTTGGCAGAGCTGTGTGCCACCATGTTTAACTATCCGATGTTGGATTTAAACTTCTTCCCACGCAGCAAAATCGTCCCTGATATTTTGGATGAATCGCAAATGATGGAATTGCGCTGCATTCCATTGTTTAAGCGTGGTAAAAAATTGTATTTGGCGGTGTCTGACCCAACCAATATCCAAAATTTGCAAAAAGTCGTGTTCAGCAGCGGCTTGGCGATTGATTTAGTGATTGTGCGCGATGATCAATTAAATACCGTGTTGGAATGGTTTGGTCAAAGCAATAGCAGCCTGCTTAAAGAAATGGGCATGGACAGCAGCCTGCAAGAAGCACAAGCCCAAACAGGCATGATTGTGGATGGCGAAGAAGAAGAGGACGGCCCTGTTGCCCGTTTCATTCAAAAAATTCTGCACGATGCCGTGACATCGGGTGCGTCCGATATTCACTTTGAGTTCTATGAATTTATGGCGCGTGTGCGTTTCCGTACAGACGGTCAGTTGCGCGAAATCGTACAGCCACCATTGGCATTGCGTAGCCAGCTGGCATCGCGCATCAAGGTAATGGCGAAACTGGATATTTCTGAAAAGCGCGTCCCACAAGACGGACGTATTCAGTTGCAATTTTCTAAAAATACCAAAGCGATTGACTTTCGTGTGAACACCATGCCGTGTTTGTTTGGCGAAAAAGTCGTGATGCGTATTTTGAACTCCGATGCCGCCAGCTTGAACATTGACCAACTGGGTTTTGAAGACTTCCAGAAAAAATTGATTATGGACGCGATTTATCGTCCATACGGCATGGTGCTGGTAACAGGGCCTACAGGCTCGGGTAAAACCGTATCGCTTTACACCTGCTTAAACATTTTGAATACCGATGACGTAAACATCTCCACCGCGGAAGACCCTGCGGAGATTAACTTACCAGGCATCAATCAAGTAAACGTAAACGACAAACAAGGCTTAACTTTTGAAGCTGCGCTAAAAGCATTCTTGCGTCAAGACCCAGACATCATCATGATTGGTGAGATTCGTGACTTGGGTACAGCCGATATTGCGATTAAAGCCGCACAAACAGGTCACATGGTGTTCTCAACCTTGCACACCAACAATGCCCCAGCCACCTTGTCGCGTATGTTGAACATGGGTGTTGCGCCGTTTAATATTGCATCGGCAGTGAACTTGATTATGGCGCAGCGTTTGGCACGTCGTTTGTGCAGCGCGTGTAAAGCCCCAATGGAACGTCCGCCTGAAAATGTATTGCGCGATGCAGGTTTTACTGACGAAGATTTGGCAAAAGATTGGACAATGTATCGTGCCGTAGGTTGTGATGCGTGTAAAGGCAAAGGCTACAAAGGTCGTGCAGGCTTGTACGAAGTGATGCCGATGACGGAAAAAATGAAAGCCGTTATCATGAAAGGCGGTACAGAAGTGGATATTGCTAACATTGCCTATGAAGAAGGTTTGTGCGATTTGCGCCGTTCTGGCTTGCTCAAAGTGATGCAAGGTGTAACCACTTTGGAAGAAGTGATTGCGACAACTAACGAGTAATTTTGATTATCTATTTGTATTTTAATTATTATTTAAAGGAAATAACATGGCTGCAAAAAAACCTGTTAAAAAAGCATCTGTAAAAAAAGCAGCGGCTGCCAAGCCTGTTAAGAAAGAAAAAGGCAATCGCTACCAGTTTGAAGGTCGCAATTTAAGTACCGATTCAATCGTACGTGGCGAAGTGATTGCTAAAAATGAAGACGAAGCACGTCAGAAGTTAGCGCGTCGCCAAATTAAGGTGTTGCAACTGACTAAAATGAAAAAGGCAAAAGATAAGAAAATTACTTCTGCCGACATTGCGGTGTTTACGCGCCAACTTTCTACCATGATGAAAGCAGGTTTACCATTGATGCAAGCGTTTGATATTGTGGCAAAAGGTCATGCCAATGCATCTATGACTGCCATGCTGATGGAAATTCGCAACGATGTGGAACAAGGTGAAGCATTGGGCGATTCGTTTGCTAAGCACCCTAAATATTTTGACAAATTCTATTGCAACTTGGTTGCCGCAGGTGAGGCAGGCGGTGTATTGGAAGGCTTGTTAGACAAACTGGCAACCTATAAAGAAAAAACCGAAGCGATTAAGAAAAAAGTGAAATCGGCTTTGACTTACCCAATTTCTATTGTGGTGGTGGCGGTTGCCTTGGTGATTGTGATGATGATGTTCGTGTTGCCAGAGTTTGGTAAGGTGTACAGTAGCATGGGCGCAGAATTGCCACCGTTGACGCAATTTATGATGAATATTTCCAATGCGTTTGTGGAATTTGGTTGGTTGATTATTTTGGCTTTGATTGGCGGTGTGGTTGCGCTGATTCAATTCCATAAGAGATCTCATGCGTTCCAGAAAAAAGTGGATACATGGTTGTTAAAAACGCCAATTTTTGGTGATATTGTTCGTAAAGCAACGATTGCACGTTGGGCACGTACTACTGCAACCTTATTTACTGCGGGTGTGCCATTGGTGGAAGTATTGGATTCGGTAGCTGGTGCAGCAGGTAATATTATTTACGAAGAAGCCACTCGCGAAATTCGTTCCAAAGTAAACCAAGGTATTTCTTTGACATCGGGTATGCAGGCAACTAATTTATTCCCGAACATGGTAGTGCAAATGGCTTCCATTGGTGAAGAATCTGGCGCGTTGGATGATATGTTAAACAAAACCGCTGAATTCTATGAAGACGAAGTTGATGCTGCGGTGGGAATGTTGTCATCTTTGATGGAACCCATCATTATGGTGGTATTAGGCGGTATCATTGGTGTGATTCTGGTCGCAATGTACTTGCCATTGTTTAACTTGGGTAATGTAGTGGCATAAAGTTAGCGTATATGAACAATTTGGAAATTTGGATTGCGCTACTTTTCGGCTTACTCATCGGCAGCTTTTTAAATGTGGTCATTTATCGGCTGCCCGTGATGCTTAACCGCGATTGGACAGAAGCAGCCTGCGAGCAACTCAATATCAACGATGAATTTTGGCAAAAGCAGCCTGCATCCGTAGAACAAGGTCTGCGCGAACACTTTGGCTTAAACCGTGCTGTGTCAGGCACATTCAACTTGATGACACCGCCATCGCGTTGTGGCAACTGCGGTTCAGCCGTGCGTCCTTGGCAAAACATTCCTGTGTTGAGCTGGTTGATGTTGCGTGGCAAATGTGCAGGCTGCCACAAACCCATTAGCATTCGCTATCCTTTGGTAGAACTACTCACAGGCGTGTTGTTTGCGGTAATGGCATTCAAGTATGGCTGGACTTGGTACACCGTAGGCGCGTGTTTGTTTACCGCTTATGTCGTTGCCATGACCTTTATTGATGCCGACACCCAACTTTTGCCCGATGACTTAACCATTCCATTGATGCGCTGGGGCTTGTTGTTTAACTTGCTTACAGGCTTCATTCCGCTAACGCAATCGGTTTGGGGCATGTTGATTGGCTACATGAGTCTGTGGACGCTGTCGCAAACCTATAAACTAATTCGTGGCGTGGACGGCATGGGCGCAGGCGATTTCAAAATGCTGGCTGCGATTGGTGCGTGGCTGGGTGCATGGATTTTGCCTGTGGTGATTTTTGCTGCGGCGATGGTGTTTTTGGTGGTTGCCATTATTCGGGGCATTGGCAAAGAACAGCCAATGGCATACGGCCCGTGTTTGGGCGTTGCCGGCTGGTTGGTCTTTTTGTTTTACGATGTGGTGATGCGTGGCGTAACAGCTTGGCTCACTGGGTCGGGTTTCTGACATGACAGCTTGGATTGGATTAACAGGCGGAATCGGCAGCGGCAAATCACAGGTCGCTGCCTGTTTTGCTTTGTTGGGCGTGCCTGTGATAGACGCAGACAAAGTCGCCAAACAATTAACGCAAACGCCCAACAGCACGGCAATGCAGCAAATTGCCGCCGAATTTGGCACGCAGGTTTTGGATAGTGCAGGCTGCCTTGACCGTGCGGCAATGCGCGAAATCGTGTTTGCCGACACGCAAGCACGGCAGCGTTTGGAAGGCATTTTGCACCCTTTGATTTTGCAAGATATTCAAATCGCCCAAGCAGCCTGCACCAATGCGGTTTATGGCGTGATTGAAGTCCCCACGCTTATTGAACACCCAACTTTTCAGCAGTTGGTGTTGCGTATTTTGGTGGTCGGTTGCGATGAAAAAGTGCGGATTGAGCGCGTGATGCAGCGCAGCGGTTTGACAGAAGCGGCGGTTCGCGCCATTATGCAGGCGCAGGCAAGCGACAGCGAGCGTTTACAATACGCAGACGATTATTTAGACAATACAAGCAGCCTGCACGATTTACGCGATGCGGTGGAAAAGCTGCATCAAAAATATAGCCAAATTGTAGTGAAATGAAATAAAAATAGGACAAGGCGACAACGTCCGCCGTGTGCAAATAGCACATAAGGACGTTGGTAACGTCGTACTACTGCGATTTCATTTCACTATATATCAATAGGAAAAAAATAAATGCTACGTTTTGACCACCCACTTTCAGAGCGCGTTCGCAGTCTTATTCGTATTGAACACCTGTTCAATCGTTTCAATCACACCATGCAAAGTGATGACAAATGGTCGCACCATGTGGCGTTGAGCAGCTTGTTTGAGATTATGGATTGCTCGTCCAGAGCGGAACTGAAACTGGATATTTTGCAGGAATTGGAACGCCAGCGACAGGCGGTTCGCAACAAGGGTAACCGCGCGTTGTTGGACAGAATTCAAAAAACTTCGCAAGATTTGCAAGATGTGCAACAAAAATTCGGGCAACATATCCGCGAAAATGAGTGGCTAATGGCGTTGAAACAGCGCATTGTGGTGGCAGGTGGTACAACGCCCGTAGAATTGCCCAGCTATTATTTTTGGCAAAAGCAGCCTGCACAACAAAGACGCGAAGATTTGCATCGTTGGAGTCAAGTGATGATGCCAACTTATCACGCCACTAATTTGTTGCTGGAAATTTTGCGCGCTAATCAAAGAGTGCTGGATTGCAAAGCCGTGCAGGGCAATTATGAACACAATCGCTTGGCGCAAAGCGTGCATTTGTTGAGCATCGAAATCGTGAAAGATGAAGACGTATTGCCCGAAGTATCGGCAAACAAATACTTTACCCATGTGCGATTTGTGCAGGCGAGCCGAGACAGTATGCGTGGCAAACAAACCGATAAAAATATTGATTTTAAAATGATTATTTGCAGTTTTGATGAAGATGTCCCCACATTGCAGGTTGCTTGAATTTGGATAAACGATTTTTATGACACGAATTGAATACATTGCGAAAACCTTAACCGAGCGCAAACAAACCGTTACCTGCGCCGAATCGTGCACAGGCGGCTTATTGTCGGTAGCTTTGACCAGCGTGGCAGGCAGTTCCGCCTATTTTGAGCGCAGTTTTGTCACCTATTCCGACCAATCCAAACGCCAGTTGTTGAACGTGAATGACAGCACTTTGCGACATTATGGCGCAGTCAGCGAAGAAACGGTGCGCGAAATGGCATTGGGCGCACTCATCGCGTCCAAATGCGATTATGCGTTGAGCATTTCGGGTATTGCTGGTCCTGATGGCGGCACGGCAGACAAACCAGTTGGCACGGTGTGGTTTGGTTTTGCGACCAAACGCCGCATTTGGGCAAAGCAATACCGATTTTCGGGCAACCGCGAGCAAGTACGCCAACAAGCCGTGCAATATGCTTTGGCGATTTTGGAACATTACTTAAAAACGGAAAACTAGGAGCAAGCCATGGCGCAACTGTTTGTGATTCACCCCGACAATCCGCAAGAAAGATTGATTAAGCAAGCCTGCGAAATCGTGCGTCAAGGCGGTGTGGCGGTGCTGCCGACCGATTCTTGTTACGCGCTGGTGTGCCAGTTGGGCGACAAAACCGCAATGGAACGCATTTTGTCTATCCGCAAAATTGATTTAAAGCATCATTTAACCCTGCTTTGTGCCGATTTGAGCGAACTGGGAACGTATGCCAAAGTGGACAACAGCCAATTTCGCCAGCTTAAAATGACCACGCCTGGGGCATATACTTTTATTTTGCCTGCTAGCAAAGAAGTCCCCAATCGCACTTTGCATCCAAAGCGCAAAACGATTGGTTTGCGCGTGCCAGATAATGCGATTGCGCTGGCGTTGTTGCGCGAATTGGGCGAGCCGTTGTTGTCGTGTACTTTGATGTTGCCCGAAGACGATGAGCCGTTATCCGACCCATACGAAATCCGCGAGCGTTTGGAGCATTCGGTGGATTTGGTGATTGATGGCGGTTGGTGCGGCACAGAGCCAACGACTGTGATTGATATGACCGATGGCACGGAATTGGTGCGACAAGGGAAGGGCGATATTGCACCGTTTGGTTTATAAAACATATAAAAAGCAGCCTGCACTTTTTGAATAAATCCAAAGTGCAGGCTGCTTTTTTACATTTTTCGATTCAATTACAAGCCAGACAAACGCGCCGTGTCTTGTGCAATCATCAATTCTTCGTTGGTTGGGATAACCACAGCTTTAACTTTGCTATCCGCAGTTGTGATGATGCCTGCTTTGCCAAAACGAGCAGCGATGTTGGCATCTTTATCCACGTTTAAGCCCAAGAACGCGCAGTAGTTCAACACTTTTTCGCGGATAATGTCGGAATTTTCGCCAATGCCGCCTGTGAACACCACTGCGTCCAAACCGCCAGCCGCAACCGCCATAGAAGCCACATATTTCGCCAAACGATACGAGAAAATTTCCAACGCTAAAACTGCGCCTTCGTGTCCGCTCAATGCTTCTTCTTCAATCACACGGCAGTCGCTAGACAATTCAGAAATGCCCAACAAACCGCTTTCTTTGTTCAAAATGTCGGTAACTTGTTGTGTGGTCAAGTTCAAATTGTCTGCCAAGAATGAGAACACGCTAGGGTCTACATCGCCAGCGCGTGTACCCATTACCAAGCCTTCCAGCGGAGTCAAGCCCATGCTGGTGTCCATCGATTTACCGTTGCGAATGCCTGCAATAGACGCGCCGTTGCCCAAATGCGCTACGACCAATTTCAGATTATTTTCGTCTGCGCCCAAAAATTGTGCGGCTTCGTGTGCCACAAAACGGTAGCTTGTGCCGTGGAAACCATAACGGCGCACGCCCAAATCGCGGTAGAACTTGCGTGGAATGGCATAAGTGTAAGCGTGTTGTGGCATGGTTTGGTGGAACGCGGTGTCAAACACAGCCACGTTTGGCAAACCTTTGAAAATGTCTTGTGCGGCGCGAATGCCCAACAAGTTTGCTGGGTTGTGCAATGGCGCGAGTGGGATACATTTTTCAATCGCAGCAATCACGTCGTCAGTAATCAACACTGATTCGCTGTATTCTTCGCCACCGCTCACCACACGGTGACCGATTGCGCCGATTTGGCTTTCCAAGCCCATGGCTTTCAATTTGTCCAACATCGCACCCACTGCGCCTGTGTGGTTAGGTTGCGCGGTCAATTCCACTTTTTCTTTTTGACCGTTTACTTTGAACGTGATGTAGGCATCAGCCAAACCCAATTTTTCGCCCAAGCAGCTCAACAATACATCGCCGTTTTCGCTGTTCAATACCGCGCCTTTTAATGAAGACGAACCGCAGTTCAATACCAAAATCAATTTAGACATTTCATTTATCCTATTTGTGTTTACCAAAGTGCAGGTTGCTTTGCCTGCGAAAAACGTGCTATTTTAACTGATTTTGCAGGGGTTTGTCAGCACAAAGCAGCCTGCACTATTATTTTGGTTCGCGTACAAAGTAATACAAAATCGGTAAAATCGCTACGTTGCCTGCAATCATGGCATACGGTATCCATTGTAAGCCGAGCGATGCGCTGGCAAACAACGCCGCCAAATACACGCCTGTGGACATGAGCGAAATGCTGGCGATGAGTTTGTTTTTTGCGTGGTAAAACAGATAATTCACCAATAAATAATAGGGAATAGTTAAACCAAATCCAATCAAAAATAGGCAAATATAATTTTGTGTGCCGATGTAGTTCGCACCCAAAAACCATGTAAACCACGCTTCGGGCAACATGAATGCGATGAGGGCGAAAATCGGCGAAATCAATAGGCTGCATAATGCCCATTTTCGTATTTTGGTGGCGTGCAGGCTGCTTTGTTTGAGTGCTTGATAATAATACGGCACGGTGGCTTTGTTTACCGCCATTAAAAACACGCTAACGATGCTGGCAAGTTGCAGTGCGGCGGCGTAAATGCCGAGCTGTTCGGCTGGGTATTGTTGGTAAATCACAATGCGGTCGAGTTGTCCTTTGACAAAGCCGCTTGCATGGTGCAGCAGTAGCGGTACGCCAAACGCGAAAATATAGCTGGCTGAATAATAAAATCGTTGCCAAGTTAGGCGTGGTTTTCGTTCTTTTTGTACGATAAAATAAGCGGTTAGCGCGATAATTGCATTCGCCACAAATAGCGCGGTAAAACGCATGGTAATCGGTTGTTGTGTGGTTAATTCTAGCGCAGTAACCGTTAAAATGCTGCTCAAAACGCCGCTGCCGATTTGAATGGCGGTGTAGGCTAGGGCGCGTTTTTGGCATTGGCGATAGGCAAGTTGGCTGCCTAACACGGTTTGCGTGGCGGCAGCAAAAATCACGGCGGCGAGTACCAACGATTGTTGTTGCCATGTGAATAGCAGGCTAATCGCGGTTAAGGCGAAAATGTAAATATAGCCTGTTATCATCACGTTAGGCAGATTGCGTTTGCCGTAAAAATAATAGTAGCGCGTGAGTGCGCCGTCTTGGCTTAAACCGAATACTATCGCCAATAGTGATACAAGTGTTTGATAATACGATAATTCGCCAAATCCAGCCGTGCCGAGTTTGCGCGTCAGATAGGGCAGCAGCAAAAAGGGCAGGGCTTTGGCAAAGAGTTCGCCGAATAGGTAGATGAAGCTGTCTTTTAGGATTTTCATTGCAGGAAATAGACGACAATATAGGCGATAAAGCCCACAATGGGAATGAGCTGGAATAGGGCGTGTTTTTTGGTGGTGATGTCTTGTCGCAGGCGCGCCATAATTGCCGTAACCAATATGTATTTAAACAAGAAAACGGCAGCGCATGACATAATAATGCCGTTGATTAAATAGTCGGTTGGGTTGTTGGCTGGCGCAAGCGCAAACCATGCAATCAGCGCAATCGGAATGATGATGACAGTAAGCCAGCGTAAAGCGATTGGATTCATAATTTAATTGGCAAAAAATAAACAAAGCAGCCTGCATTTTACTATACAAAGTGCAGGCTGCTTGAAAACTTATTTTGCAACACAATCCCAAGAAGTTTTGGTATTGGCAACAATATCTTGCGTAACCCGTTTGCCAATCAATTCATCGTAAAATTTCGGCGACAAACCAAAACCTGGGCGCACGCTGCGAATGCACGTTTCATCAATCACATCGCCCGCTTTCATGTCTTTGACGAAATACAGCGAACGGCGGAATTGCGCGTTGCCTTGTTCGCTGGATTTGAGCGCGTATTCCACGTTGCCCAACGCTTGCCAAGCCGTTTTCGTATCGTGGCAAAGGGCTTGCAAATCAGCAGGTTCTAACGAAAAACTGTCATCTGCGCCGCCGCCGTTTCGGTCTAGTGTGAAATGTTTTTCAATCACACACGCGCCTAAAACCACGCTTGCCACAGCCGTTGTGTTGTCAAGCGTGTGGTCGGACAAGCCCACCAATGTGCCAAAACGCGCTGCCATATCGGGCAAAGTCCGCAAATTGTAGTCGGCGGCAGGGGCAGGGTAGCCACTCACGCAATGCAGAACAACCAATTCTTTGTTGCCTGCGTCTTTGGCAGTGGCAATCGCTTCCGCAATTTCGTCCGCGTCCGCCATGCCTGTGGAAATAATCATCGGTTTGCCTGTCTGTGCGACATAGCGAATCAATGGCAAATCAATGACTTCAAACGATGCGATTTTGTAAGCTGGCGCGTCCAAACTTTCCAACAAATCCACCGCGCTAAAATCAAATGGCGAACTGAAAATGGTGATGTCTTGCTCTTTTGTGTATTCAAACAAGGGTTTATGCCAATCCCACGGCATATGCGCTTTTTCGTACAATTCGTGCAGCGATTGACCGTCCCACAAACCGCCTGTTTGAATCATAAATTCAGGATTGCGGCTGTTGAGCGTAATCGTGTCGGCGGTGTAGGTTTGCAATTTAACTGCGTCCGCGCCTGCTTTTTTTGCTTCGTCAATGATTTTGAACGCGGTTTGCAGGCTGCCGTTGTGGTTGGCAGACATTTCCGCGATGATGTAGGGCGCGTAATCTGCACCGATTTTGCGATTATTGATTGTGATGTGTGGATTCATGTTTTATTCCAGATAATTTAGTGATAATTAAAAGCAGCCTGCATATTTTAAAGTGCAGGCTGCTTTGGTAATATAGTGAATTAAATTTAGATTAGTACAGCGTTACACGGCGGTCGTTGTCGCCTTGTCCTAATCTAAATTTAATCCACTATAATTAACGAATTTTCAATGTACTCAACCCAATCAACACCAAAATAATCGTAATAATCCAAAAGCGCACCACCACTTGCGTTTCTTTCCAGCCTTTTTGCTCGTAGTGATGATGAATCGGTGCCATTAGGAAAATGCGCTTTTTGGTGCGTTTATACCAGCCCACTTGCAGCATCACGCTCAACGCTTCCACCACAAACAAGCCACCCATAATCACGAGTACAAATTCTTGGCGAATAATCACGGCAACCGTACCCAATGCCGCGCCCAATGCCAACGCGCCCACGTCGCCCATGAATACTTGCGCTGGATAAGCGTTAAACCATAAAAAGCCCAAACATGCTCCACACATCGCCGCGCAGAAAATCACCACTTCATTCGCGCCAGCCACATACGGTAGTTGTAAATAAGATGAAAATTGCGCGTGTCCTGTTACATAAGCAAAAATTGCCAAACCGCCAGCCACCAGCACCACGGGGAACGATGCCAAGCCGTCCAAACCGTCGGTTAAATTGACTGCGTTAGACGTGCCAACAATCGTCAGATAGCTCAAAATCAAAAAGCCCACCACGCCCAAAGGCAACGCCACTTGCTTGAAAAACGGCACAATCAAAATATTGTTTGCCGAGTTTTCCGCCAAGAAAAACAACGCCAAGCCTGCGCCCAAAGCCACCACCGATTGCCACACCATTTTGAATTTTGCCGACACGCCATTGGGGTCTCTATGTACCACTTTGCGCCAGTCATCGTAAAAACCCAGCGCGCCCGTTGCCAACGTTACCGCCAACAAAATCCAAATATAGGCGTTTGCCCAGTTGCCCCACAGCAGAGTGGAAATCGCAATCGTGGCTAAAATCAATGAGCCACCCATAGTTGGCACATTTTTGACTAAATGTGTTTTAGGACCATCGGTACGAATGGGTTGTCGCATTTTTAATTTGGTTAATTGACGAATCGTCCAAGGTCCTAGCAGTAAGCTAAACATCAAAGCCGTCAATGCCGCCATTACCGCGCGAAAAGTCGTGTATTGGAAAACATTTAACGCCGAAATCCAATCGCTCAACTGAGCCAACCATAAAAACATCTTATATTCCTTACAAATTTAATTTAAAAATTGGTTTAAAAAGCAGCCTGCACGTTTAATACAAATCGCCCAATATTCTGAATCAATATAAATCAAGCAAAATAAAGTTTGCTCTGTGATTTATTTTTCCTGCTTAAACTCAAACCCACATCGCTCGGTAATTTGCCGCTGCACTTTATCACGCAACGCTGAATATTTTACGTTTTCCGTTTCAGGCAGCCTGAACGCGGGCAATTTTATCCATTTATGCAGCAAACTTTGGCTATGAAATGGCGCAATCGTCGCACCACGTTGCAAAGGCGACATCACGCTGACCATTTGGCGCATTAAATCCAAATGCACATAAATCACCGTGTGTTGCGCTCGATTCATTTGCTGATTAATCAATTTCGGCATAAAAATCCATTGTAAAACGCCTAAAACTATAAAAATAATCAATGTATTTATATACGTCAGCGGCATTTCTTTGCTAATCATTTCGTGCAACAAAAATTTGTCAATCATGACCCAGCTAATACAGGGAATAGCCGTTCCTACCAAGCTACCCCATTTAACTCTATTAGCAGAAACATTTGAATTACTAGCTAAAATTTTCGCAGGCTGCAACACTGTCCACACAATTTGCTTGCGCCCATTTTGCAAATTCTGTTCCACTTGGCGCAAAACCGCTTTCGCTTCTTCATCATAATCACGAGTAAAATCAACCATTTGGTTAGAATGTTTAGTGTTTACATCTTGCATGATTTCCTCTGTTTTCAGGCAGTTTGAAACTTAATTTTCCACCACTAATGCCTCAACTACTTCTTCCATCTTCATAAACCGCGAACCCTTAACCAACACACTTGCATTTTCGGGTAAATCATGTGTCAATGACAAAATCAACGGGTCTTTATCCACAAACCATAAACCGTCCGCGCCAAACTTTTCGGCTGCCTGAACGCTGTTTTCGCCAACAAAATACGCCAATTCAATACCTAGATTTTTTGCGTAAATGCCGATTTCTTCGTGCATTTTAGGGGCTTCGTTTTCGCCTAATTCGCCCATATCGCCCATCACAAATACATGTGGCGCAGGCATTTTCGCCAACACATCTAATGCCGCTTTCATGCTGTCGGGATTGGCATTGTAAGTGTCATCTAAAATGGTACTGTTTTTGATGCCGTGTTTGACTTGTAAACGTCCTTTAATGTTCGCAAAATTCGCCAAACCGCGTGCAATTTCCGTGAATTTTACGCCGCCTGCCAATGCCAAAGTTGCCGCCGCGCACGCATTACTCACATTGTGTTTGCCCGCAACAGGTAATGTAATGTGAACACGCTCCGAACCTTGTACCAAATCAAATTCACTCACAAGCGGTTGTAATTTCACATTTTCTGCATGAATATCGCCTTGCGCAAAACCAAATGTTTGCGTTTGTAACCCCAAATCTTTGCAGGCTGCCTGAAAAATCGGTAAGTTCGCATCATCAATTGGCAAAATTGCTAAACCATCTTGTTGAATGCCTTGATAGATTTCACTTTTTGCGCGTGCAATATCGTCCACGCCATTAAATCCGCAACCAATATGCGCCCGCATTGCGTTGTTCACAAGAGCGACATTCGGCTGCGCAATTTGCGTTAAAACCGCCAATTCGCCAAAATGGTTCATGCCCATTTCAATGACAGCATAACGATGACTTTCGCGTAAATTCAATAATGTAAGCGGTAAACCAATGTGATTATTGAAATTGCCAGCCGTTGCTAACACCGCGTCCGCGCCGAATTTTTCGCGCAACACGGTCGTCAACATTTCTTTGACGGTGGTTTTGCCGCTAGAACCTGTTATACCAAATACGAATGGATTAATGACTTGACGCCAAGCTTTCGCCAATTTTTGTAATGCAATCAAAGTGTCATCAACTTTCAGGCAGCCTGAAACACCAACAAAATCATCACGCGACACCAACGCCAACGCGCCTTTTGCCAACACGTCTGCTACAAAATCATGCGCGTCATGATTTTCGCCAATCAATGCCACAAATAAATCTCCTGATTGAGCTTGTCGGCTGTCTGTGATGATGCGGTTAATGGGTTGGTTATTTTCTGGTTGCGGTAAATTTAATGCAGTGCAAATAAAATTTAAATCTAATGTTTTCATATTTTTTATATAATTAAATATTTCAGTTAATTAGATATATTTAATGAATTATTTTTCATTAAATATAAACCCTGATTGATTGATAAAATCATTTAATTTATTCTTTTTGAAACTCTCTGCTGATTTTATTTTATCAATATGATTAAGCACTGGTATTTCAACAACTCCAACCAAAATAAGCATTAGGCAAATTTGGAAACCAAAAGATATCTTTTTATCAATTAATGAAAATATTATTATTAAAATCACAGCATATATAAATAAAATAGTCCATGAAAACCATGTGTTTGTTTTAAATAATTGCTTGATGCTATGCGTATGCTGTTTGTCATACTCTCTATTTAAAATTAATTTTCCATTTTTTTCATCAATTATTAAAAGATTCATTTTTTTAAGTCTCAAAATATCCTTTAAATCAAATAAATTTAAATTTTTATTTTCTAATAAATAAGAAATATCTTTGTGCTTATGACCTTTCAAAAAAGAAATTGTCTGACAAAACATATCCTTTATATATTCAGGTTCTTTTTTTAAACTTTCCGCTTTTTCACCACAAAAATATTTTTTCATCTGTTCAAAATTAGAAATTTCTCTTTTTGAAAATACATCGTAATACGTTTTATACAAACCAACTAAAAATGCAAAAATTGGTATAAGTTTCAATAATGCTTCCATTTTCTTAATCTATCCTTTCAGGTCACCTGAAAAATCAACATTTCACCAACGCCAATTGAGCAATTTCAAAATCTGAAAAATGATGTTTCACGCCTTGCACGTCTTGGTAGGTTTCGTGTCCTTTTCCTGCAATCAAAACAATGTCTTGCGGTGCTGCTTGCGCGATGGTTTGCTCAATCGCAGTTTGTCTATCCACTTGCACCAAGGCAGCATTGGGTACGGTAGGCAAGATGTCAGCAATAATTGCGTTTGGGTCTTCCATGCGCGGATTGTCGCTGGTAACAACCACTTTGTCCGCGCCCTGTGCCGCCACCGCGCCCATTAACGGACGTTTGCCACGGTCGCGGTTGCCGCCGCAGCCAAACACGCACCAAAGCTGGCTTTCAGGCTGCTGAATTTCGCGCAAAGTGGACAATGCTTTTTCCAGCGCGTCAGGCGTGTGGGCGTAATCCACCACCACTAACGGCTTGTTTTCTCTGATAATACAATCCATGCGCCCTGTGGCTGCGCGGATTTGCGCCAATGCCTTTAAGGCTGCCTGAAACGCGTAACCTTCCGCGCACAATGCACCCAACGCGGCGGCAAAATTTTGTGCGTTGAATCGCCCCAGCAAGCGCGTTTGTACGCTGCCATTGCCCCAAGGTGTTTGCAAACCAATTTTCATGCCTTGCGTGTTCGCCACAAATTCTGTGATTTTGATGTCGGCGTGTTCGTTGAAACCGTAAGAATAAACGTGCAGGCTGCTTTGTTTTAATTCAGCAACCAATTTTGCGCCAAATTCATCATCGCTGTTGATAATCGCGTTTTGCAAGCCTTGCCAATGGAATAATCGCGCTTTTGCTTCACCGTATTCTTCCATGCTGTTGTGGTAGTCCAAATGGTCGCGCGTTAAATTTGTAAATATGGCGGTTTGGAATGGTACGCCATTTACGCGGAATTGGTGCAAGCCGTGGCTGGACACTTCCATGGCGATATGGCTCGCGCCCGATTGCTGGAATTGGCGCAACAAAGTTTGCACGGAAACAGGGTCGGGCGTGGTGTGCGTGGTTTCTTGCAATGCGCCCCAATAGCCATTCCCAACCGTGCCAATAATCGCGCAGGCAGATTTATTTTCCAAAATATCAATCGCTTGTGCCAACCATTGCGTGATTGACGTTTTGCCATTCGTGCCAGTTACGCCAATAATGTTCAGGCTGCCTGAAACATTTCCATAAACTGAATTCGCCAAAATCCCAGCGCGTTGGCGTAATTCCGCAATCGGCTGGTTGGGAATTTGCCAATTTTCATTCCACACAAAATCGCCGTCCGCGTCCCAATACACAAACGCTGCACCTTTTTCAATCGCGGATTGAATGTAATTGCGTCCGTCCGCGTATTCGCCTTGACACGCGATAAATACATCATTTGGTTGAATTTTTCGGCTGTCCGAATGCAGCGTTTGGCTGGCTGAAACGGTGTATTTTAATTCGGGTAATTCGGTATTTTTTGGGGTAGCGATTTTGCTAAACATTTTGTTAATCCTTTGTATTTTTATTTAAAATATGCTTTTCTATCAATATAATAAAGTGCAGGCTGCTTTTTTCTCCAAAACACAAAAGCAGCCTGCACAATGCAAAGACCCTTGCTACGCAAGCGCAGCAAAGGTCTGTTGTTATACATTATCGCTTGGCTGTTTGAGTGGTGGCTTCTGCTGGGGCGTAGGTTGGTTTCACGCCCATCAGTTTTAATCCACCTGCCATAATGCCGCGGAATACAGGACCTGCCACCGTGCCGCCATAATAACTACCACTTGGCTCATCAATCGTAACCGCTACAATCAATCGTGGATTTTTTGCAGGCGCAAAACCGACAAAACTAGAACGATATTTGCCTTCGTAGCGACCATTGACTACTTTTCGTGCTGTACCCGTTTTGCCTGCTACATCGTAGCCAGCCACTGCACCAGCCTGACCTGTGCCACCTTTTTGGGTAACACTAATCATCATTTCACGCATCAATCTTGCCGTTTCAGGTTTCAGAACTGGCTCGCCTTTGGGTGTATGGGCTTGCTTAAAAATTGTGGCTGGCATCAGATGTCCATCAGTGGTAAATATTGTATAGCCTTGTGCCAATTGCAATAAATTGGCTGTGATAGAGTAGCCATAAGACATAACCGCTTTATCCAAACGACTCCATTGTAGTGCCGCTTTCAGTGGGCTAACTTGTTCGCCTACCACGCCAGACTGCGTTTTACGTCCCAATCCAACAGATGAAAAGTAATCATACAAATCTTGATTTTCGTACATGGAAGCAATTTTGCTCACGCCAACATTAGAAGATTTTTGCAAAATACCTTCTGTATTCAATGACTTATAAGCATGAGAGTCGCGAATCATTTTATTAGCAACTTGATATGATTCGGTGTTAAACCAAGTATCACGTGTGATTTTGCCATCGTCCAAAGCCTTTGCCACAACAAAGGGCTTCATCACAGAACCAGGTTCTAATATCGCACCCACAGCAAAATTACGGCGATTTTCTTCGGGATATTGTTCGTAAAAATTGGCATCGTAATCAGGCAAACTGCTCATTGCCAACACTTCGCCTGTTTGCGCGTCCAAAACCACCGCACCGCCTGCTTTGGCATTGAATTGGGTCAAAGCAGCCTGCAACTGCTCGCGTGCCAAACGCTGCATCGGTTCATCTAGCGATAGGGTAATGGTCTGACCTGATTTGGCTGATATATTTTCTGGCGAATCAATCAGTTCTACTACATTTTGATGTCGGTCGCGCAACACAATTTGTTTGCCATCTGAACCTGTTAATTGTTCATTTTGGCTAAATTCCAAGCCTTCCAAACCTTTGCCATTGCTATTGGCAAAACCGACAATGTGCGAAAACAAATTGCCTGTTGGATAGGTGCGCTCGGAACGCTCTTCAAAACGCAAAGTAGGAATACGCAAAGCCTTTAATTTATCGGCTTCTTGCAAAGACAATTCGGTTTTAAATTGCACATATTGGCTGGTTGTATCTTTCAATTTGGTGCGTACTTCGGCTTCGGGTAATTTCAACAAATCCGCTAATTGAGCAAATTGTTGGTCAGAAATCACATTCCAATTAACTGCATCGCCTTTGCGTTTGGGTTCGTAAATCGCCTTTGGATTAAACGTTGCCACTTTCATATAACGGCTTACCGCTAAAAGTGTGCCGTTGCGGTCGGTAATCACACCGCGCAAAGCAGGCTCACGAATGCTGCGAACCACACGCGCTTCGCTACTGGAATTTAATTCATCGTGGTATTTGCTTTGAACCAAAAAACTATATCCCAGCAAAGTCGCAAATACGCCACCAATGCAGCAAAACAACAAAGACAAGCGTCCGCCACCTTGGGCAACCAAAGGTGTTTTTACTTCTTTCTGTGCCATGTAAGGCTTATGTTCATTACGAATTAGCATTTTTTCATCAAATATTTTAAATAGTTACATTCAATATTGCACCGATACAGTATCCTTTTCGGTTGGTTGGTGCATTTTCATCATTTCGGCTGCTTGTTCAATCGCACGGGCATCGGTTAAGCGACTTCGTTCATACGTCAATTCCGCTTTATCTTGATTCAAACGGATTTCTTCTTCTTGACCTTTGGCGTATAAATGCGTTTGGCGTTTAATCCCCAAACGTAAGTCGGTTACATACAAAGCCGACAAGGTTACTGCTATCAACAAAATACAATTTATTTTAGAAAACATTGTGTTGCCTTTGTTTACAAAGCAGCCTGCACATCAAACTGCCCAGTTGTGCGTTCTGCTACACGCAGCACCGCCGAACGGGCGCGTGGATTGTGTTGTACTTCCTGCACGCTGGCTTTGCTGGCTTTGCCAATTAACTGCAATGGCGGTTGTGGCAAATCTGCTTCCTTAATCGCAGCCCATTTTGGCAAAGGCGCGTGACTGCTGTGTTGGCGCATAAACTGCTTCACAATGCGGTCTTCCAACGAATGAAACGCAATCACCGCCAAACGTCCGCCCACATTTAACCGATTGACGACTTGCGGCAAGACTTGTTCCACTTCGTCCAATTCGCGGTTAATAAAGATGCGAATGGCTTGGAACGTACGCGTTGCGCGGTCTTGACCGCGTTCGCGACTACGGACGCATTGTGCCGTAATCGCCGCCAACTGGCGGGTTGTATTGATGGGACTTTCGCTGCGTTGCGCCACAATGGTGCGCGCAATCTGGCGACTAAACCGCTCTTCACCATAATTTTTGATTACCTCGTGTATTTCCTGTTCGCTAGCCACCGCCAGCCACTCTGCTGCCGATTGTCCGCGCGTGGTATCCATACGCATATCCAACGGTGCATCAAAACGAAAGCTAAATCCGCGTGAACCGTCATCAACTTGTGGCGATGAAATCCCCAAATCAAACAACGCGCCGTCAATTTTATCTAGCCCCAAATTGGTGCAGGCTGCTTCAAAAGTTGCAAAACCGTTATGTACCACGCTCACACGCGCATCTTGTTGCGCTAATTTTTGGGCGACTTCAATCGCTTGCGGGTCTTTATCAAACACAATCAAACGACCTTGTTCGCCCAGTTGCGACAAAATCAAGCGCGAATGCCCGCCACGTCCAAACGTACCATCGACATACACGCCATTGGGTTGAATATTGAGCGCAGCCACCGCTTCGTGCAGCAAAACCGTAATATGTTCAAAAGTTTGTGTATTCATAATTGCAAATCGGTTTGGCTCAAATCCAAGTTCAATTCATCTGGGTTAATGGACAACGCCGCTTCGGTTTCGGCTAATTTTTGTTCACGCCCCCACAATTCCAAACGATTCACGCGCCCAACCAAGGTTACGTCTTTATCAAAATTGACCAAGCGGCGTAAATTGGGTGGCAACAAAACCCGTCCTGCGCTGTCCATTTCCAACGTGTCGGCATTGTGCAGCAGCAAATTTTGGTATAGCTGCAAGTTTGGCTTGCCATTGGTGTTTAAATTCAATAATTTAAGTTCAACTTTTTCCCATTCGCATTCGGGGTAAAACAGCAAACGTTCGCGCTTGTCTAGCGTTGCCACCCATTTGGGCGAATCATCTTCGGCATAAAAATGGCGTGACAAAGCCTCGCGGAATTTGGCTGGGATTGCCAAACGTCCTTTCGGGTCTATGGTTAATTCATGTGTGCCACGAAACATTTTAATGCGCTACGGTTAGTTAAATATTTTGGAAAAGTGATACACTTTGCACCACTTCGCCCCACCACGCTGTACTATAAGCAAAAAAAAACGATTGGTCAAACCAACAACCAAGCGTAAGATTTCGGTTTTAAACAATAATTTTTAGGTTATTTGTCTCTTTTTTGATGTGCAGGCTGCTTTTTGCACCTACTTTTATCCACATCAACAAAAATTTTCAAATAAAACAAGCTGTGCAGAATGTTTGCACTAAAATTCGTCGCGTTTTATTTCTGCTTTTTGATTTATTTTTTTACAAATTTTAACTGTATGCAAAACATTCAAATCCCCACACTTTCCGCAGACGAGCAAGCTGCCAGCGAAGCCCTGCATCAAGTCATTGCCCAAGAAATTGCCGCGCAAAATGGCAGCATTCCGTTTTCGCGTTTTATGGAATTGGCGTTGTATGCACCGCGTTTGGGCTATTACACAGGCGGCGCACACAAAATTGGTGCAGGCGGTGATTTTATAACCGCACCCACACTTTCTCCTTTGTTTTCAAAAACTTTGTCCAAACAAATTCAAACGCTGTTGCCGCAAACCGCAGGCAATTTATACGAATTTGGTGCAGGAACAGGCGTATTGGCAGCGCAACTGCTCGCGCATTGTCAAAGCAGCCTGCAACATTATTATATTGTTGAATTGTCGCCCGATTTAGTCGCCAGACAGCGCGACTACATCGCCCAACACGCGCCCGATTTCTTGCACAAAGTTCGTTGGATTGGCGAATTACCCGACACGCTAGACGGCGTGTTATTGGGCAACGAAGTGTTGGACGCGATGCCAATCGAACGCATACGCCGCGCCGAAAATGGACAATGGCAACGCGCCTATGTTCAACATCAAAATAATGAATTTTTATTGGAATACAAAGAATTAGATAAGCAAGATATGGTGCAGGCTGCTTTGCAATATTTCCCCGAAATTGCGCCTTATACCAGCGAATTGCATTTGACCCAGCACGCTTTTATCACCACATTGGCGCAAAAATTGACACGTGGCGCGATGATTTGGATTGATTACGGTTTTAACGCGGCGCAGTATTACCACCCACAGAGGCAGGACGGCACGCTTATTGGGCATCACAAACACCACAGTATTCACGACCCGTTTTATTGCGTGGGCTTAACCGATTTGACCGCGCACGTTAATTTTAGTGATATTGCTGATGCAGGCTGCTCGGCTGGTTTGGATTTGATTGGCTATACCATTCAGGCTAATTTTTTGTTTAATTTGGGGATTTTGGATTATTTGGCGCAGGATTATCCGCAAACCGATAGCAAGGAATATGTGCAGGCTGCTTTTGCTGTGCAACAACTGACCGCGCAACACGAAATGGGCGAATTGTTTAAAGTGATGGCTTTTGGTAAACAGGTTGATGTGGATTGGCAGGGGTTTGTGTTTGGCGATATGTGCCACAAACTGTAATATGAAAAAAGCCCAAGAATCAACACGGCTCTTGGGCTTTTCTTATCTATTTTAATCAATCAAATCATCAGCTTGTTCAGCTAACAAGGCTTTGAGTTTTTGCATGGCTTTGACTTCAATTTGGCGAATGCGCTCGGCAGATACGCCGTATTCGGCTGCCAATTCGTGTAAAGTTAAAGCACCTTCGTCTTGCAACCAGCGCGTTTCCACAATGCGGCGACTACGCTCGTCCAACTGCGCCAAAGCAGCCTGCAAGCCATCGGTTTGCAAAGCATAGTGCGCTTTGCGTTCCAACTGCTGACTTGGTTCGTGGCTGGCATCGCTCAACCATTCTATTGGTGCAAATGCTGCATCGTCATCATCGTTGTTGTCTGCCAGCAAACCAATGTCGCGTCCCGTCATGCGCTGTTCCATTTCCATGACTTCGGACAATTTCACGCCCAAATCATCGGCAATACTTTGTGCTTCTTTGGGCGACAACGCGCTCAAACTGCTACGCATACTACGCAAATTAAAGAACAATTTACGCTGCGGTTTGGTCGTCGCCACGCGCACCAATCGCCAGTTACGCAAAATAAATTCGTGAATTTCTGCCTTAATCCAATGCACCGCAAACGAAAACAAACGCGCCCCGTGATTGGGCTCGTAGCGTTTAACGGCTTTCATCAAACCAAT
Source organism: Kingella kingae (assembly GCF_900475905.1). Taxonomy (GTDB): domain Bacteria; phylum Pseudomonadota; class Gammaproteobacteria; order Burkholderiales; family Neisseriaceae; genus Kingella; species Kingella kingae. The sequence goes on along the minus strand of NZ_LS483426.1, from coordinate 1,817,510 downwards.
ATTCCCTTCTTGAATCAAATCCGCCTGATTCAAACCGTAGCCATCGTAACCACGCGCAATCGATACCACCACGCGCAAATGCGATAAAATTAATTTTTTTGCCGCTTCCAAATCGCCCTTGATTTGGCGTTCTGCCAAACCCACTTCTTCTTCCAGCGACAACATCGGAATATTATTGACGGTGTGAATGTATTGCTCCAAGCTGCCATGACCGCTAGGAATGGGTAATGCGAAATTCATTCTTTTCCCTTTCTTCTTATCGTATTATTCGCGCCACATTGGGTGCGAAACGCAGTCAATTATACACATTTTTGACTTAAAAACCACAGTTTGTGTGTAAAAACACGCCAAGAAAACCGCAAAACGCTTGACAAATTTTAAATTTCAGCAGGTGCAAGCATCAAACGCAATTTAACAGGCGCAACGCCCAATTCACCTTGGCAATCAAACCACCAAAACGCCCCTTTTTTGACCGACCAATATGCCGTTGCGTTCCAATTTTGGTTGAGCAAATAAGCACATAAATCGCCAATCCAAGGTTGATGCCCCACCAACACCAAAGTTTGCACGCCCGATAATCGCGCTGCATTCAACTTTGCTAACATAGGCTGTACATCTTCATCAGGATTGAAAGCAGCCTGCACTTGCCAATCATGTTGCAAAAATGCCGCCGTTTGCTGGCTACGCACCGCTTCGGACACCCACAAATCGTAGTGTTCAGGCAAACGCTTGTGCAGTTCCGCCGCGATTTTTTTCGCCTGTTTGCGCCCTTTCGCAGTTAAAGCACGAACCAAATCTTGTTCGCCAATTTCGGCTTCGGCGTGTCGCCATAAAATCAGTTGCATCACGTTTTCCTATCTTTTTTGCTGACGGCGTTGCGCGAAAAATGCCTGTAACTGCTGCTGCGCTTCGGTTGCCATAATGCCACCTAAAACCGCTGTATGTTGATTTAATTGACTGTTTGTAAACAAGTTTATCACACTTCCAGCCGCACCTGTTTTCGGCTCGCTTGCCGCAAAAATCACGCGCCGTATTCGCGCTTGAATCATCGCGCTGGCACACATCGTACACGGCTCTAACGACACATACAAATCGCAATCCGCCAAACGATAATTGCCCAACGTCTTGCCAGCCAATGCCAGCGCATTCATTTCGGCATGACGACCGATGTCGCAATCCGCAATACAACGATTGTGCGCTTGTGCGATGATTTCGCCACGATGCACCACCACCGCGCCCACAGGTACTTCGCCACATTCCGCCGCCAAAGCAGCCTGCACCAAAGCAGCCTGCATCAATCGTTCCATTTCTGCTTGTGCTGGAAAAATCGCAACAGGCGGCGTTTGTTCCAATTTTTGTTGCCAATATTGCTTTTCTGGGTCACTCAAATCCGCCACCGTTTTGTGCAAACTAATGGCGACCAGTTGCCAAAAAACACTTTGCGTGACTGTTAGCCCTGTTTGTTTGAGCAACAAAAAAGCACGGCAAGGACAAGCAGCCTGCACATCTTCTGCGGTATGGATTTGCAAAGTTGCCAAAGTTTGTACCACTTTGGGCGCAAGTGGCGGTGTGGTTAATTTCATAGCACAACCCATATAAAAATAAGCAAGGAAACCCGAAATCCGAATTTCCTTGCTTGTTTAGATTAGCGATTAAGCCAAAGCTGCTTTTGCTTTTTCAACTAATTGAGCAAACGCTGCTTTATCAAATACTGCCAAATCAGCCAATACTTTGCGGTCTAATGCGATTGCAGCGCGTTTCAAACCGTTCATGAATTTACTGTATGACAAGCCATTTTGACGAGCACCCGCATTGATACGAGCAATCCACAACTGGCGGAACTGGCGCTTGCGTTGGCGACGGTCGCGGTACGCATATTGACCAGCTTTCATTACTGCTTGTTTAGCAATGCGATAGACATTTTTACGACGACCGCGGTAGCCTTTGGCTAACGCAATCACTTTTTTGTGACGAGCACGTGCGGTAACACCGCGTTTAACGCGTGGCATAGTTCAACTCCTTGATTAAGCGTAGGGCAACATTTTAGCAACAGAAGCCAAATCGCGTTCGTTCACCATAGAAGTGCCGCGCAATTGGCGTTTGTTTTTTGTGGTTTTTTTGGTCAAAATGTGACGTTTGAACGCATGAGCGCGTTTTACACCACCATTGCCCAAGACTTTAAAGCGTTTTTTCGCGCTAGACTTGGTTTTCATTTTAGGCATGGGATAACTCCATATACTTATTAGATAAGATTGTAGGCGATTGAATCACAAACTAAATCAATGCTTAAAAACCCACAACCACGGTTTTTCGCTGCTCAAATAAACGCTTTCCTAACGCAGCGTTGAATTAGGAAAGCGCGAAATTATACTGTTATTTTTTCTTGGGTGCAACCATCATCACCATTTGGCGACCTTCTAGCTTTGGAAATTGCTCCACTTGTCCTTCTTCGGCAAGTTCCGCCTTGATGCGCTCTAGCAACTGTGCGCCCAATTCCTGATGCGCCATTTCGCGTCCACGAAAGCGCAACGTGATTTTAACTTTGTCGCCATCGCCCAAAAATTCGCGGATTTTACGCATTTTGATGTTGTAATCGCCGTCATCTGTACCTGGGCGGAACTTGATTTCTTTGATTTGGACTTGCTTTTGCTTTTTCTTGGCTTCGTCGCGTTTTTTGGATTGTTCGTATTTGTATTTGCCGAAATCCATTAACTTACAAACAGGTGGTTTGGCGGTTGGGGAAATCTCAACCAAATCCACGTCTTGTTCTTCTGCCATTGCCAAGGCTTGCTTGATGCTGACTACGCCAAGTTGCTCGCCTTCGCCACTAATTAAACGCACTTCTTTGGCGGTGATTTCGCCGTTGATTCGTGCTTCGCGTTCTTGCTGTGCGATGATGAATGCTCCTATACAGGTTTATGAAATAACACGTCTCTGCGTTGTTTAACGTGCGGATTAAAATGGGCGCGATTTTACTCGCTTTCCAATAGACTGAAAAGTGGATAAGCCCTAAAATGCTGCAAATTGTCTGTTATAGTGAAATGAAATCGCAATAGTACGGTGTTGCCAACGTCCTTATGTGCTATTTGCACACGGCGGACGTTGTCGCCTTATCCTATTTTTATTTCATTTCACTATACATAATATAGTGCAGGCTGCTTTTTAAACCGTCTCATAAAGCAGCCTGCAAATTTATATTTTATTGATTTAAAAAATAAACATCATGACCTTATGCATTATCCCAGCGCGTGGCGGCAGCAAACGCATTCCGCGCAAAAACATCAAATTATTCAACGGCAAACCGATGATTGCCCACAGCATTCAAGCCGCGCAAAATTCAGGCTGCTTTGAGCAAATCATCGTGTCCACCGATGACGCGGAAATCGCCGACATCTCGCAACAATATGGCGCAACCGTGCCATTTACGCGTCCAGCCGAATTGTCGGACGATTTCGCTACAACAGGCGCGGTTGTCGTCCATGTAATTGATTTTATGCAGAAAAACGGCTGGAAAGGCGACAGCGCGTGTTGTTTGTACGCGACTGCGCCATTTGTGCAAGCCGATGATTTACAACGCGGTTTGCTTGCTTTGCGCGACAATCAGGCGGAATTTGCGTTTAGTGTAACCAGTTTTCCGTTTCCGATTCAACGCGCTTTGAAATTGGCAGAAAATGGCACGGTTTCCATGTTTTCGCCTGAAAATTTCGCGGTGCGCTCGCAAGATTTGCCCGAAGCGTGGCACGATGCTGGGCAATTTTATTGGGGAACGGCGATGGCTTGGTTGGCGCAAAAACCGATTTTCAATAGCCACAGCGTTGCGGTCAAATTGCCGCGTTATCGGGTGCAAGATATTGATACATTGGAAGATTGGACACGTGCAGAAATGATGTGGCATGTGTTGGCGGAATTTGGAAATGATTTTTCAGGCAGCCTGAAAGGATAAAACAATGAGTTATGACTATTCAAAAATTTATTTTGCCAAAAAAAGAAAATGGCTATGTTTAATCGGCTCTATCGTATTTGTCTTTCTCAGTATCCGCTATACCAAAGCTGCTATTTACAATGGTGATAACTTTCATGCAGTTATATTCCTTTTTGGTGTTGTTTTTTTTATCCTGTTGACCTTGGCTTGGTTACGCGAGATATTAAACAAGCAACCCAACATTGAAGTAACAGAACAAGGTATCGTCAATCGCAGCATGTATCAATACAACCAGTTGATTGAATGGCAAGATATTAATGCTTTTGAACTTCGCCATTATGGTCAATATATGATTATTGTTCACACCAAGCAGCCTGAAAAATATCTTGTTCAATTAAAAGCTATGCCCCATTTCATTGCCTATTTAAATAAAATGACATGCGGACAAACCATTTTTTTGGTTTTGGCGGGTTATGATGAACGCACAGCAACCATTTTCATGGATTATTTACAAGAACAATTAACGCAATTTCAGGCAGCCTGAAAGGTTACACAAACATGAAATTCCTAATCCGCACAGACGCTAGTTTACAAATCGGTAGCGGACACATCATGCGCTGCTTAACGCTCGCCAAAACCTTGCGCGAAAATGGGCATTTCGTGCAATTTATCACACGCGAACACGTTGGGCATTTGGCAGATTTTGTGCGCGAACAAGGCTTTGAATGCGTGTTGCTGCCTAAATTTTCAGGCAGCCTGCAAACCGAAAACGAACCCCAATTCCCCCATTCCGCATGGCTCGGCACAACGCAAGCGCAAGATATTGTCGATTGCGAACCGCACATTCGCGCCTTGTCGCCCGACTGGATTATCGCCGACCATTACGCGCTTTCCGCGATTTGGCAGACCGCCGCGAAAAATATTTGTGGCAGCAAAATCATGGTGATAGACGATTTACACGACCGCCCACATGCCGCCGATTTGCTGCTTGACCAAAACCACGCCCACACCGCGCAAGATTACGCCCACTTGCTGCCTGAAACCTGCCGCGTGTTGGCTGGCACACGATACGCGCTGTTGCGTGATGAATTTGCGACATTCTGCGAAACCAGTTTAGCGCGAAGAAAAACCGTTTCAGGCAGCCTGCAAACGCAAAATGTGTTAATCAATTTAGGCGGCGTAGACAAAGACAATTACACGCTATCTATATTGAAATCATTGAAAAAACAAAATTCAGGCAGCCTGAAAATTACCATAGTTATGGGCAAAACCGCGCCCCACATCAACAGCATTCGCCAATTCGCCGAAACCGCACCGTTTGAGTGCCAAGTGCTTGTAAACGCAAACAATATGGCGGAACTGATGGCGCAAGCCGATTGGGCGATTGGCGCGGCTGGCAGCACGTCTTGGGAGCGTTGCTGTTTGGGTTTGCCGACTTTGCTGCTGGTGATTGCCGACAATCAACGCACGATTGCCGAACAATTACAACAAGTTGGCGCGGCGATTTCGCTACACGCACAGGAAATTGACACGCCAAAATTTACCGAATGCGTGGCTTTTTTCAGGCAGCCTGAACATTTGGCGCAAATGTCGGAAAAAGCGGCGCGTTTGTGTGATGCGTTTGGCGCAAAACGTGTCGCGCAACACATTGAAGATTTAACGAAAAACGCGGATTTCGCCAACATTCGCCGCGCCACATTGGACGATTGTCGCCAAATTTTTGAATGGCGCAATCATGCCGATATTCGGAAATTTATGTTTAACACCGATGAATTGATTTGGGAAAATCACGCGGCTTGGTTTGCGAAACAGTTGGGCAATCCTGACTTTATCATGTTGATTTATCAAGTAAATGGTGTCGCGCAAGGTTATGTGAGTTTTACGCACCAATCAGACAATGCGTGGGAATGGGGTTTCTATCTCGCGCCAACGTGTTCGCGTGGACAAGGTTCACGCATGGGGCGGCTGGCTTTGGCATGGGCGTTTGCGGAATTGGGCACGGCGAAAATTATCGGGCAAGTTTTACCGCACAATATCGCTAGTTTGAAATTGCATGAGAAATTGGGATTTTTCAGGTCGCGCAGCACGTCCGAAGGGACGCAGCCTGAAAAAGATAATGTGGCGCAGTTTGAATTATCTTCGGATAATTTTTAGGGGCTGTCCTAGATAACTAGGAAAATTCAAATTAAGTTAGAATTATCCCTATGCGAAAAAGTCGTCTAAGTCAGTACAAACAAAATAAACTCATTGAGCTATTTGTTGCAGGTGTAACTGCAAGAACAGCAGCAGAGTTAGTAGGTGTTAATAAAAATACCGCAGCCTATTATTTTCATCGTTTACGATTACTTATTTATCAAAACAGTCCACATTTAGAAATGTTTGATGGCGAAGTAGAAGCAGATGAAAGTTATTTTGGTGGACAACGCAAAGGTAAACGCAGTCGTGGGGCTGCTGGAAAAGTCGCTGTATTCGGGCTCTTGAAGCGAAATGGCAAGATTTATACGGATTGTTATCGTAGCTATGATGTATTAGATGTAAGCGACAAAGCCATTTTAGCTTTGCTGAAACTTCGTTTTCGTATCAATCACAGTACACATTTTGCTGAACGACAAAACCATATCAATGGAATTGAGAACTTTTAGAATCAAGCAAAACGTCATTTACGCAAGTTTAACGGCATTCCCAAAGAGCATTTGAGCTGTATTTAAAGGAGTGCGAATGGCGTTTTAACAACAGTGAGATAAAAGTTCAAATTTCTATTTTAAAACAATTAGTAAAATCGAGTTTATTCTAGTTATCTAGGACAGCCCCTTTTTTAAAAATGATTTCAATGATTTGATATTTCATAACAGCGGTTTCAGGCAGCCTGAAAGTCGGGAAAATCCGTTTTCAGGCTGCCTGTTCGTTCAGAAACGGATATTCACGCCTGCGGTGAAGTTTCGTCCTGTTTGCGGAATGTAGGGCAGGAACGTGGCGTGGCGGTACACTTTTGCATTGAGCAGATTGTCCGCTTTGCCGTAAATTTTGTAGTCTAGACCTTTGTATTTGTTTTGATAAGACAAATCAGCATTCAACATATTATGCCCTTTGGTAGGTTGTTCCAGATAACTGGTTTTGTTTTGTGAGAACATGCGGTGGAAATCCAGCGAAGCTTGCCATTTGTCGTTGAAATTCATGTCCAAACGCATACCCAAACGCAAAGGCGGCAAACGTGGTGTCGGACGGTCTGGGTGTTCGCGCCATTTGGTTACGACTTCGTCCCACCAATCGTATTCCGCACCTGTTTTGGGAATATTGACCAATTTGCCGTTCACATAATCGCCGAATATGGTTAATTTGTATTTGGGATTGAAACGGTAACCCACAGCCGCCTCCAAGCCGTAAAAACGCGCTCCTGCCTGATAATAACGGTTTACTTGTAATGGAAACTCTTCGTCCAATGATTTGGGGCCGCGACCGTCATTCATAGTCAGCAGGTAAATGTAGTTGCTGAAACGGTTGTAATAGGCATTGACGTTGTAATCCCACTTGCTGCCTGAATATTTCACGCCGATTTCAAAATTATTGGAACGCTCTTTGGTCAAATCTTTGTTGCCCACTTCAAAAGAATTGGTGGCGATGTGTTTGCCGTGCGCGTACAGTTCCTGCGAATTGGGAATGCGCTCCAAATGCGAAGCTGTGATACTGAGCTGATGTTTGGGCGCAAAATACCAATTGTAGCTGGCAGCAAACGAATACGCTTTCTCTTTGTGCGGATTCAGATTGGGCAAGGGGAAATTAAATGAATTATTTTCCTTAATTAAATCAATATCATAATCAATAGTAATTTTTTGTTTTTCTGCGCGGAAACCCACTTCAAAACCGTGTTTGTCGCCTTGATATTGTTCAATGCCAAATAAGGCGGTCTGTGTGCTGCGGTTGTCGTGTAACAATTGCTGTGCGCCTTTGGGAGCAACTTGCGAAGCAGGCGAAAACGCGCTGCTTTTCTGCGTATTGTGCTGCACACCAAACATGCCTTGCCAGTTGCCAATTGGTTTGTGAACAAACTCCAAACGTGCATTATACCCTTTGTTTTTAAAGAAATTTTCCGTTGTTTTGCCGTCTTTTTCATCGTGGCGGTAATCGGTGTAGCTGATGCTGGTTCGCAGTAAATCAAAGCCTTTGAACGGCTGTTTCAATTCGCCGCGCAAGTCGTAGCGTTTGCTTTTCAGGTCGATCCACGCTCTGCCGTGTGTGTGGTCGTGCGCTTCATCGGCGTGTGATTCACCTGGAATATGCGTGTGATTCAGCGATAAACCCGGATTTTCAAAATCAATATCCGATTCGTCTGCCAAAAACGGATAATAACGCAAATAGCGTTTCATGATGCGGCGACTTTCCCACAAAATGTCTATGCTGTAATTGTCGTATTTGTGGGTGTGTGCAGGCAGCCCGTAACGGTCTTGGCGTTCGGAATACGCTGCGCCCAAGTAACCGCGTTCGCCCAACCACGAAAAGCCCAAACTGCCGTTGCGTGATTTTGCCCAAGTATCTGGCACGCGCTTATGTGTTTGACCGCCATAGGAAAAATACGGCACACGGTAATTATCTGCTTTTTGATACATGCCTTCGGCGTGGACGGCAAAATTCTTGCCCAAACCAAAAGTGATGCCGCCTGCCGTGAGTTTTTCCAAATTCGCACTGCTGACACGCGCACCGACTTCGCCTTCATAACCTTTTTCAGGCAGCTTAGTGGGGATTTTGTTGTCAATGACATTAACCACGCCTGCCGAATTGCCCGAGCTGTACAGCAAGGTTGGCGTACCGCGCAGCACTTCAATCTGTTTTGCCAAGATGCTGTCTACCATTACGGCGTGGTCGGGCGACATATTGGACATATCGCCTGTTTCGGCGTGATTGTGCAACACGCGAATGCGTTTGCCTTCCTGACCGCGAATAATCGGCGCACTCGCTCCAGCCCCAAACGAATTGGCGTGAATGCCCAATTCCTGGTTGAGGGCTTCGCCGATGGTACTGCCGCGCGAACGGAATTGTTCGCCTTTGATAACGCGGTCGCTGGTTTTGCGCCCTTTGAGCAGGTTGTCGCTGCGTGTCAGGCGTTTTTGTTTGACGGTTACGGTGGGTAAGGCTTGTTCGCTGATGTCATCGGCATAACCATATTGACTGATGAACATCAAAAAGAAAATAGAAGCAAGATTTTGATTTTTAATATAATTCATATTTAATGTGCAAATTTAGGCTCAAGAAAGTAAAAATGTTACAGTATATCATCAACAATCGTCAAGCACACGTTCAGGCAATCATAAGAACCTGTATTCACAAAAATGATAAAATATCTTTATGACTAGAAAATCCTACCCAACAGACTTAACAGATGCCCAATGGCAAGCGATTGAGCCACATTTTAACCAGCTACGCCACTACAAATGGGATAAACGTCAATTAGTGAATGCCGTTTTGTACATCACCAAAACAGGTTGCCAATGGCGTATGCTGCCCAATGATTTTCCACCTTATTCAACCGTATGGAGTTTCTATCGCAGAGCCAATCAATCAGGCTTATGGGATAGAATTCTTTTGGCATTGGTTCAAAAAAACGTTTAATCCATCAAAAACAAGCGATGCCAACTTATGCCATTATTGATTCACAAAGTGTCAAAACAGCTTCTAGCGCACATGATAAAGGTTTTGATGGAGGTAAAAAAATCAAAGGCCGTAAGCGACATATATCAGAGCAATTGGGTTTAACTGTTGAGATTTCAAAGAGAATTCAAGATATTTCTTGGCATATTCTGCCCAAACGTTGGATTGTAGAACGAACGTTTGCATAGTTAGGTTGGTCTCGACGTTTAGCAAAAGATTTTGAGCAGACGAATTTATCTGCTGAAAATTTTGTTAAACTAGGGCATGTTTCACAAATATTAAAATTTATCAAATAGTTGCTTGTGAATACAGGTTCTTAGTTTTTGGGATTGACTTGAGCGACAGTATCTACGGCTGCTACTAAACACAAACCACATAATTGCAGGCTGCTTTTTTATCATTCAAAGCAGACTGCACTTTTTTAACGCATCACAACGCATTCATTGCTTCAACAAACACTTCGGAACGGTGCGCGTAGTTTTTAAACATATCCATGCTGGCACAAGCGGGGCTCAACAGCACAATTTCGCCTGATTTCGCGGCGGAAAACGCTTGTTGTACCGCTTGGGGCAAGGTGTCGCAGAAAATCAAATCTACGCCGCAGCCGTCTAAATCTTGGGCGATTTGGGGTGCGTCCACGCCAATCAAAAATACCGCGCCTGCTTTGCCTTGCAATACATCGCGCAGGGGCGTGAAATTTTGCCCTTTGCCCATGCCGCCTGCAATCAGCCAAATTTTTTCGCGCAAACCTGCAATCGCGGCAACGGTTGCGCCCACGTTTGTGCCTTTGCTGTCGTCAATAAACACCACGCCATTTTTTTCGCCCACTTTTTCTACGCGATGGGGCAAGCCTTTAAAAGTTTGGACATGGCACAACAGGGTTTCGCGTTCCATGCCAATGCTTTCGCACAATGCCAACGCTGCCAACACATTGGCGGCATTGTGGCTGCCTTGCAATGGAATCGCGTTTTGTGGCAACAGGTTATCTTGGCGATGTTTGAGCTGCGCTGTGGCTGCGTCCAAATGGTAATCTTGCGATTGAGTCAGCGAAAAATAATGCACGGTGCGGTGGTCGCGTTTCATGGCGCGACAAAATACGTCGTCTGCATTCAGCACTTGCACGGTGTCGCCGTGGAAAATGCGGTCTTTGGCGTGGGCGTAGTCCAATAAATCGTCATAACGGTCTAGGTGGTCTTCGGAAATATTCAGGCAAGTGGCGGCGGTGGCGTTCAGGCAATCGGTGGTTTCTAGCTGGAAGCTGGATAGTTCCAGCACCCACACATCGGCTGGCTTGCCTCGTCGCTCCAACCACGCTTCCAACACGGGCGTGCCGATGTTGCCTGCGATAACAGTGTCCAAACCGCTTTGTTGGCACAAATGTCCAACCAAGCTGGTGGTGGTGGTTTTGCCGTTGCTGCCTGTGATGGCGATGATTTTGTCGGGCTGACCGCGCAATAAATCCGCCAAAATAGCGACATCGCCCACCACTTTGCCGCCGCGCTGTTCAAACGCGACAATGGCTGGCTGGCGGCGTGTGATGCCTGGGCTTAACACCAGCACATCGTAATCACGCAAAGCAGCCTGCAAATCGCCCGAATGCAAGGGGAATTGGGGAAATTTTTCGGTTAGATTGGCGCGTTGGGTATCGGAAAGTTTGGCATCGTAGCCTGCGGCTTGTACACCAATGTGGGCGCAATATGCCAAAACCGACAAGCCTGTTCCGCCCAGCCCTGCTACCAATACTTTTTTGTTTTTTAACATTTTTTACTCCTGTTTAGGGTTTGTCTGCATCGGGTGCAGGCTGCACACCTTGTTTGACTTCATGCGATAAAACGCGCGATTCGCCTGTTGGTGCAGCATAATAGTCTTTTAAAATGGCATCAACCGCGTCTTCATTTGGCTTGGCACGGGTTTCTGTTTCGTCCGTAGCAGTCGGCATACGGTTGTCGTTGTTGGCGATTTCTGGGGCTTGATTGTTGTCTGCGTTGGCAATATTGGGCAATTCGCTCAACCACACATTTTTGCTGTTTTGTGGATAGCCAATATCGGGCAGATTCATATCACTCACGGCAATGATTTGCACCAAAGCTTTTTTGTTTTGCGCCAACAAAGCAGCCTGCAACCAATCGGGATTGCCCAAATGCACGGTTGCTACGGTTTCTTCTGCAATCGGCAACGCGCTCTCCAATTTAATTGGTAGCGATTTAATCGTGCCTAATACCGTTTTTTTGTCGTCTGCATAAATCGTTACTTTGATATGCACCGCCCCGATGTCAAATTTGGCTTGATTGTGCAATTTAATTTGCAAATTCAAACCGTTGTCCTGCTGAATCAATGTACCTTGCTGTATTAGCGTATCTTTGCCATTGCTTGGGTTGATTTCGGGTTCGCTCGCCCTACTGTATTCAAATGCAGGCGCAGATGCTTGATTCATGCGCCAATCGGTTTGCGGCAAAGGCACGGGCTGCGCCACATTGTCTTTGATATTGGCAGCACTTTGTTCGGCAATTTGAATGAACTGCCAACCCACGTAGCCCATCACGCCGCATAAAACCACGCCCACGAACCATGCTGCTTTGTGTATTTTTTGTTTAGACCATACCATAAGACTATCGCTTTCTTTGCATTTGAACGGCGCATATTGTAAACAAAATCAAAGCAGCCTGCACTTTTTGTAAACTCAAAAGTGCAGGCTGAAACCTTATATATTGCCCGAAGTTCAAAGGGCAGAGAGCGAATCAAAGCGTGGGTACAACATGATAACATAGTTTACATCACAACCCGAAGACATCGTTTACATTCCATTCAGTAAACTCTCATCAACATACCAACATGAATGATGAAAGTAGCACAATGCCTTGGAATAAAACGAATATCATGCAACAACGTACCCTGTTTATCAAAGCATGTATTCATGAATACAATCATGAACCTTCTCACGAAGGGATTGACCGTCAAACACCTGCGCAATGCTACACACACTCGACACGTTTATATACGGGCAAGATAGAGCCTTATGATTACGGTGATGGTGTTCATCTGCGCCAAGTAAAAGGCAGTGGTGAAATTAAATGGCAAGGTAAAACTTACTATTTAAGCCAAGTGTTAGCGCATGAGGCAGTAGCCTTTGTTCCTTATGCTGATGGTGTTTGGCATATTTTTTATCGTTTCCATTTTCTCGGTCAGTTTGATGAGCGAGAAGGGAAGTTACAACCTGCAATGAACTGGCATGCTAAACCTTGAAGGTGTAAACGATGTCCTTAGGGAAAAATGTAAACTATGTTTATGTTGCACACGCTGAATATTCAAAATTTTCACAATAAACAAGCTAATAAATTTGTGTAGATACCTATGGTTACAATTCAACCAAAGCAGCCTGCACTTTTTGCACGATTTGTTCGCCACGCGCATATTGCGTCCACACAACCCGTTCTGCCGCCAAAGCAGCCTGCAATACGGCAATGGCTGGCTGTGGATTGAGTTCGCCACACACAAAAATATCTGCCGCTGCAAAACGGTGTTCTGCCCAAGTGTGAATGCTGATGTGCGATTCCGCCAGCAACAACACGCCTGTTACGCCGCCACCTGCGCCAAAATGATGAAAATGGTCAAACAAAATGGTTGCGCCCACGCTTTGTGCGGCTTGATGTAAAGCGCGTTGCAGGCTGCTTGGTTGGCACAAAATTGCGGCATCGCAATCATACAAATCCAGCAAACCGTGTTGTCCGGGGAAATATGCTGTCATTTGTGTCCGCCCGAAAAACCACCGCCACTTGTGCCTGTGCCGATGTAGCTGCGTGAACCGTTGCCATTGTCGTTGCTGGTGGAATAATTCATAAAAGTTGCGCCTAAAATCACAATGGTAGCAAAAATCAAATACATCGGTTTGGACATGGTTTGATCCTCATTTAATCCAGCCATAGAGTACAAAATCCAAATCGCAATGCTCGATATGAACAACACGCTAAACACATCATCGGTTGTCCACAAGGCTGGCAAATTGATGAGTACAAACACGGCAATCGTGTACCACACCGTGCTGGGTTCTACTTTGTCCGCTTCCATTTTGGCGGTGTATTGCGTGGTTTGTACTTTTAATCCAAAGGCTTGGGCAATGGTGCGATAAGTCATCGGTGTACTTTTGCTCCATGCCAATTCGCTGTTGGAAATTTCGGCGGAGAGTTTGCCGTTGCCCACGCGGTAGTCGCGGTATAGCTGTACATCGCCTTTGCGGATATGCCAGTAAAACGCGCCTGCTGCAAAGGCAACTTGTCCGCCATAATCGTATAAAAATGCTGCACCTTGTGGTTCGCCGTGTGCGTTTAGGCGCGGAAAAGCAGCCTGCGTTTGCGATAAGCTCCATTCGCCGTCCGATGTTTCTACCAGCCATGCAAAGCCGTGTTGCATGGAATACAACAAATATTCGCGCCACCAACCTTGTGGCACTACGCCTAATTGGGGCGTGTTTTCCAATGCCAAGCGGGCATCAACCGCGTTGATTTCTACGCGATACACCGCGCCAATCACGGTATAGCGAATGCCGTTTAACGTGCCTTGTTGCCCCAATGGCAAAGGCAGCGCGTCTTCTTGGGCAAGGCGCATGGAGTTTGCCGAATGCAGTTCTGCTTTGCCACTACTCAAATCCCAATCGCTGCCACAGCTGGCGCAAATAACGGTGTGGGTTATACCGCGTACCCAGTGCATCGGCGCACCGCAGTTACCGCATTGTTCTGCGGCTCGTGTGCCGCGCAGGCTGCCTGCACTTTGGCGGATTTGTTCATCGGTGCGCGTGTTGGCAAGCGATAAATCGGCAAGCGCAACGGTGCGTCCAACAAAGCATTGTGGCGGTTCGCTGCCGTAGTCCAAAGTCATAAATTGCTCTTCGCAACGGAAATCGGCAACTCGATTGTGCATTTTGTTTGGCACGACAAACGGCAATTCGCCTTGCACCGCTGCTTGGTCTAGCACGATTTGGCGGACATCGCTGGCAATGAAGCGTTTGCTGTGGCTAATTGTGGTTTCGGCAGCGCGAATACTGGCAAATTCGGGAATGGAATTGGGCGGCAACACGGCAAACAGCAACACATACAAATCGCCTGCTTCCGACAACCAACCGTGCGAACCGTCATCAAACAAGGCATACCATTCGTTCCACACGCCTGCATCGTATTGCGCTTGCAAACGCCCAATCAGCGTGAAGCCGCGATTGGCGTATTTGCCTGTTGTGCCAATTTGCAGTGGCGAAAAGTCTTGCAACAAAGTACTGTCGCGCCCTGTGTCGTGCAGGCTGCTGTCTTGGCGCACGAGCATACTGTTGCAATAGCTGCACACCACCGTAACGGCAGTAGCAGAATGCGTGTGTATGGGTGCGCCACAACTAGGGCAGCTGGTGTGGAATAGGGCTTCAGACATGGCGAGCTTTCAAATTTATTTAGACGGCTGTTGCTGATTTTGGGCGATTTGAGCGGCTTTGTCTCGTGCCATTTGTCGTACATACAACGCCAAGCAAGCGATTTGCCCAAACGCTGCACCAAAGGCAAACAAAAACGCCGCAATACCATATTGCTTGCTTTGGATAGACAACAAATAGCTGCCTGCACCAATCAGCGCAATAAACAGTAGTGAAAATAAGACAGTTAAAATCAAAAAACTTTGACGGCGAGTCATGTTGGATTCTTTCAAAAAAGTGCAGGCTGCTTTGTCGGGTTGGAGACACCGACCTACGTTGCGCGTTATTCTGCTGGCAACACCGTATCTTGTATCACATTAAACAATTCGCGTTCTTCAAAACGTGCATGGTCGCGCAACAATGTCGCAAATTCGGTATTCCAATCGGCATGATTAAATTGCGCGGTGGCATACAAATGGCGCAGTTGAGCGTGTTCCTGCTCAAAGCGTTGGCGCAAATCGGGGCGATTTAATTTGTCCCACAACGGCGCAAACAGCGTTTCTTCTTCGGCAAAATGTGCTTCCAAGTCCACAAAATGCGCGGTAATGTCTTGCTGATGATTGGCAGCAGGGTCGCGCAAAATGCGTACGCACAACGCCAAAGTGTGATGATGTTCCTGCGAAAGTTTGATTAAAAGCGAATGTCGTTTCATTTTTTGCTCATCTTTCTTGTTGTTTGTTTTAATTGGGTATATAGTGCCAGCGTAATAAAACTCCATTGCAGGCTGCTTTTTTAGCACTAGCCTTATTTTAACCTACAAGACCACTATCATGCACCTAACTCAACAAACCGACTACGCCTTGCGCGTTTTGATTTACGCTGCCATCAACGATGACGGCTTGGTTAATATCGCCGAAATCGCCAAAGTGTATAACATTTCCAAAAGCCATTTAATGAAAGTTGTAACCGCGCTGGTTAAAGGCGGTTTTTTGTATAGTATTCGCGGCAAAGGCGGCGGCTTGCGCTTGGGTAAACCTACTGCCGAAATCAATGTGGGCGAAGTGGTGCGCTTAATGGAGCCGCTCACCATTGTCGAATGTTTTGGCGACCGCAACGAATGTCTTATTTCGCCACATTGTCGTTTGGCTGGTATTTTGAATTCGGGTTTAAAAGTCTTTTTGAGCCATTTGGATAAATATACGCTGGCAGATTTAATTAACAGTGATACGCAAAAAATGCTGTATCGCATCGAAATCGACAAAAACGCTAGTTGAGCCAACTACAAGCAGCCTGCACATCGTGATAAACTTGCAGGCTGCTTTTTTTGATTGATTTAGGAAAAAACATCATGACCGCACCGAAAAAACTCACTATTGCCAGCCGCGAAAGTGCGTTAGCCATGTGGCAGGCTCGCCATATTCAAGCGCAGTTGCAAGCGCTGTATCCCGATTGCCAAATTGACATTTTGGGCATGACCACGCAAGGCGACCAAATTTTAGACAAAACCCTGTCCAAAATTGGCGGCAAAGGTTTGTTTATCAAAGAACTGGAAACCGCATTACAAGAAAATCGCGCCGATTTAGCCGTGCACTCCATCAAAGATGTACCAATGGATTTGCCCGAAGGCTTTGCATTGGTGGCGATTGGCGAACGTGCCAACCCGTTTGACGCATTCGTGTCCAACCAATACGCGCGATTGGAAGACTTGCCACAAGGCGCAATCGTAGGGACATCTAGCCTGCGTCGAGAAGCGCAACTTCGCGCCCGTTTTCCGCATTTGAACATCAAGCCCTTGCGTGGCAATGTGCAAACGCGCTTGGCAAAATTGGACAACGGCGATTATGACGCGATTATCCTTGCCGCCGCAGGTTTGGAACGCTTGGAGCTGCACGAGCGCATTCGTAGCGTGTTGTCGCCAGCCGATAGTTTGCCAGCCGCGGGGCAGGGCGCGTTGGGAATTGAAATTGCCGCGCATCGTGCCGATTTAGTGCAAACACTGTTGCCACTCAATCACGCCAAAACCGCCGCTTGCGTTACCGCAGAACGGGCTTTGGCTCGTGCTTTGGGCGGTAGTTGTCAAGTGCCGTTGGCAGCGTATTGTACCGCAGACGACAACGGCGTTTTAACGCTGCACGGTTTGGTGGCGCACCCAGATGGTTCGGTTATGCTGACCGTGCAAGCACAAGCCCCAGCCGAATATGCCGATGCACTGGGTCGCGCCGTAGCCAAAAAATTGGCGGACGATGGCGCAAAAGATGTGATTGCCGATGTGTTGGCAAATGCGTAAATAAACAATATAAATTAAAGTGCAGGCTGCTTTTGAAATCCACAAATAGCAGCCTGCACTTTTTTCGTTTGATTTAAATTAAACGCCGTGCATTTAATCCACATAATTAAGCCTATCCATTTTGATAATATTTAACGCTTGTTGTTATAATGTTGCTTTTTGTTAAGATATAACTTAAACGATTATTTTAGGAACAATCGCTATGGCAGAATCGGCAAACACTTCAAGTAACAGCCAGCGTTATTTAACGCTATGGCGTTGGCATTTTT